>DAONMJ010000092.1:0-3679 GCA_035392545.1 bacterium | reverse complement strand
TATTTTTTCATTACCTTTCGGTAATATTACAGTTGTATCCGCAATAGCGTCTCCTCTTCCGCCAATAACATAACGGGTCAATCTCGCTGTTAAAACACGATCCTTTTTCTCATTATCCTCACAGGCACACAGAATGTACGCCCTTATATACTGGTCCAGACCAACAGAATAGTGAAGAAATTCAGGAAGTCCATCAAATGGAGACCTGCTCAAATACTGGTCAATCTCATAACCTGCTCTGGCATAATTCTTCACCATACCAAGGTCGAAATTTGAACCACCTTTGACCAAAAATGGTATGCCCTCAATATAATTCATACCATCTGAAATTGGGATTTTCACATCTTTCATTATTCCTGGATTTGAGTGGGTTGTAATATCAAGCACCAAAAAACGTGAATCGCCAGGATTTGTCTGACATCTATAATCTTTTATTTCAGCATCTCCATTTGTTTTGAATACAACCTTTTTCAATTGTGTTTTCATTTCATTAAAACCAGCATAGTTCCCATTAATCCAGAATTCAATTTTTAAGTTATTCACTTTCTTTATTGTAAAGGGGAAAAAATAACTGCTGGCAGAAGGCAGGTTCTCCCAGTTTTTTACCAATTCATCTTTCCTGTTTCCTGTTTGATAAAAATTTATGTTCGGTCGTATATAGTACCTGATTTTCATTTCAGGAAATTCTATATAGGCATCGGTTTGTTCTGACGAGCCACCTGATTGAGTATTAATGATTGTTTTTTTCCCATCATCAAATAGTAAAATTATGCTTATTCCAGGTCTTTGTGTCCCTGCTTTCATCATTGCTGTAATTTCGCAATTTCCTGCAGGCACTGGAATTTCTATTTCCCTGGATGTACTGCCAGTTCCAGGTTTCCCATCACTTTCACAGAAGCAAGTACAATTCATGAGCAAACCTAAAACAAGAAAAACATAAACTCTTGTTTTCATCAGCTCCTCCTTCTTATAAATGCAGCTAATATATTTTCAACCCCTGGCAGGCGTCCAGTAGCAGAGGTTTTCATATGGCCAACCAGGTGGATATGGTTCGTCTATTTCATTCTGCCTGTGATATGTCACATGTCCATCTGCCCAGCAAACATTCAAAAAAGATTCATGACGGCTTGCAGGTGTGCAATAGTAACCACCAAAGTTCCAGTAAAAGGCCCATGGATATTTACATTCAATCACACAAATAGTTTTTGTGGGATCTTTCACAATGCTAAATTTCTTAAATGCCCTGTAAGATGCAGGTCCATCATATACAGCATATCCAAAGAGATAATTGTATCCATAAGCAACACCATATCCAGGCCAGGTTGATGGATTTTTTAAGCTCGGACATAGATACACTTTCTTGTTTTTATGATAAAGAAGCAAAACATCTGTCCAGTAAGGACCAACAGGTGAAGTTGAATAAAATGTAGCTGGCATAAATTCATTGTTATCCTGTACATACATAAGAAAAGCCAGTCCGATTTGTTTCAAATTGCCTATGCATACTGCTTGTCGTGCCTTTTCTCTTGCTTTACTTAGCACAGGCAAAAGCAGGGCAGCGAGAATCGCTATAATAGCGATTACCACAAGGAGTTCGATGAGCGTAAATCCCTTGACTTTTATAGATAATCTCTTTGTATTCATTCTGTATCACCTCCTTTTCCCCTATTTTTTCAACCTCACCACATCCTTAACTTTGTACTCCAGGGCCCATCATCAGTAGTTGGATTAGGATTTGGTGGCGGAACATATTCTGCATGCCCATCTGCAAAAAGGATATTAATTCCGTAAAAATGATGCCTTGCCTCCCACTGAGTATAAGGAGAACCAGTGGTAAAAGTAGCAAGACTTCTTGGTAATCGTACAATATAATAACTGCTATCACTTAGAACATAAAATCTCGTTGGTTCAGGAATTTTTCCTGCCTTTTTTATAAAAGGCGTGCCCCACCAACTTACACCAAATTGTAAAGTAAAGTTGTATCCGTAACTATGTCCAAGCCATGAAATTGCCCTGCTTTGCCATGTGGTTGGACACTGGTAAACCTGAATAAATCGGTCTATAGAAGTTGCTAAATTTGAATCATTGATGGTTTTTGTTGTCAGGTCAATTTTTGGATCAATGTATGGAGCAATTTGTTTCATCCAGTGAGCCCAGTATTCAAAATAAGGAATACTCTTATTCCACACAACCATGGGGAAATAATCATCATTGTCCAGTAAATACAAATTCATAGCGAACCCCATCTGTTTGACATTACTCAGGCAAGCTGCTCTTCTTGCGTTTTCCATCGCTCTTTGAACTACTGGAAGCAATGTTGCTGCAAGAATAGCAATAATTGCTACAACAACCAGCAATTCTATCAAGGTGAACCCCTTTGTTTTTTTCAACCTTCCTGTCTGTAATGGTATTCCATCATAACAATTTTTATTTTTTCTCATAGCATCCCCCTTAATTAACAAATGTAAATGGATTCATAAGTTGATCCGGGTTTTGTATATTGCTTTGAAGATTGGGTCCTGATATCCACTCAACTCTTCCATCGTTAAACAAAACATTCAAGCCATTCCAACCATGGTTCAGGTTTGCGCCAGTAATCCTTGGTTGATATGGACTGGCTGTTGTGTCCTGTTTTGCCAGCCAGATTGAACTTTGTATCTGAATTGTGTAATACCATTTGTCTGTTTCATCAGTAATCAGAGCCCAGTTTTTGTATGCAGGGTCAGTGGCAAACATCATATTATGGCCTCCAAAAATACAAGCATACGAACAATGATATTGGACCCCAGTACATGTGCCAGGACACGTCTGGGAAATACGGGTGTTTCTTCCCATATGGTCTCTTCTCTTGGCTGAAGGACATATGAAAATTTCAGGACTTTTTACATATCCCTCGGTCTGTAGTATCCCGAGAGCGCGAAGGATATTCTGCGATGTCCAGTGAGGATAGTATCCATCAAAATCTTGAGCATATATTGTAAAAATCGTATAAAGTTGCTTCATATTACTTGCACAAACACTTCTTCTTGTATTTTCTCTTGCTTTACTCAGTACAGGAAGCAACATTGCAGCAAGGATTGAAATAATCGCAATTACAACCAGTAGCTCTATCAAGGTAAAACCGCATATCTTACTTACCTGATGCTTTTTTGTAAGGGCCTTTTTCATAAATGCCTCCATTTAAAATATTTCATTTTCACTTTTATGTAATCATCTGGTTTTTGCCAGATGTGAAACAGGGAATCTATATCATCATCCACCATGATAGATATGGCAGATGGAAATTGAAAAATGGCCATTGTATCTGTAAAAAGTTGTGATATGTGATCAAAATTGGTTTGTACAAGAGGAATGAATCCTGTGGATTTAAGCGCTTTTTTTGAATATTCTGTTTTCAACCTCATTATGCTGATCCTTTCACTAAATGATAACCGCACGATTCTCTGATAATTAAACGTGGCTCAAAGATAAACTTTCTGTATTTTTCATTATCTTTGTTATATTCAATTTTCTGGAAAAGTATTTCTACCAGTTCCTTTGCGATTTTTTCTATCGGAAACTCAACTGTTGTCAGAGGCACATTGAGATACCTTGAATTTTCGATATTATCAAAACCAACAATGGCAATATCCTGTGGGACTTTAAGACCTGCCTGATAAACAGCACTCACTGCACCAAT
>DAONMJ010000091.1:3699-5137 GCA_035392545.1 bacterium | reverse complement strand
AACAGGCAGAACAGATATTGAACGCGCATCCGGTCAACCTTAAAAGAATAAAAGAAAACAAATATCCTGCGAATTTTATCTGGCCATGGTCTCCTGGCAAAAAACCCGGCATGAAACCGATAACAAAAAAATTTAACATGTCAGGAGCAGTGATTTCAGCCGTCGATCTTATCAAGGGTATTGGAATTTATGCTGGTCTTGATGTTATTAATGTGAAGGGTGCCACAGGCCTTTATAATACTAACTATGAGGGTAAAGCAGAAGCAGCAATTGAGGCTCTTAAGAAATACGACCTTGTATACCTGCATGTGGAAGCACCTGATGAAGCGTCTCATGAAGGAAACCTGAATCTCAAAATCAGATGTATTGAAGATTTTGACAAAAGAATTGTAGGAAAAATCTGGAAAGCGGTCGACCTTAACAATACTGTAATTGCCGTAATTCCAGACCATTTCACTCCGGTTTCTGTGAGGGGTCATACGAACGAAAAGGTTCCATTTCTTATTTATTCTCCTGACAATCATCCTGATAGTATTGAAACATTTAACGAACAAACATGTAACAATGGTAGTCTGGGAGTCATAAAAGGCGAAGAGTTTATAAGAATTGTTCTCCAGAAATAAATTTTTTGTCACTTTTTCAATTTGTGTTAAAATTAATTTCTCTTTAACCCCACAAACAGGAGGAAAAAATGTCTGTCAGTTTCAAAGAGTTAGGCCTTGTAAATACAAGGGAAATGTTCAAAAAAGCGATGGAAGGCGGTTATGCCGTCGGCGCATTTAATTTCAACAATATGGAACAATTGCAGGCGATTATTACTGCATGCGTCGAGGTAAAAGCTCCTGTCATTCTTCAGGTTTCAAAAGGAGCACGTCAGTATGCAAATCAGACAATGCTCAGATACATGGCACAGGGAGCTGTGCAAATGGCAAAAGAAATGGGCTCAAATATCCCCATAGCGCTACACCTTGATCATGGAGACAGCTACGAGTTATGTGTATCCTGCGTTGAAAACGGTTTTTCCTCTGTAATGATCGATGGTTCTCACCTTCCTTACGAAGAAAATGTTAAACTCACAAAAAAAGTTGTTGAGTACGCGCACAGGTTTGACGTGACTGTCGAGGGTGAACTTGGGGTTCTTGCAGGTATCGAAGAGCATGTTTCTTCTGAAAAATCCCACTACACAAAACCTGAAGAAGTTCAGGATTTTGTTTCAAGAACTGGTGTTGATAGTTTAGCAATCTCAATAGGTACCTCACACGGCGCCTATAAATTCAAATTGAAGCCCGGGGAAACTGTTCCACCCTTGAGGTTTGACATTCTCGAAGAATGTGAAAAAAGACTCCCTGGTTTTCCAATTGTTCTGCACGGAGCATCATCAGTTTTACCAGAATATGTAGATATGATTAACAAATATGGTGGCAAAATAGAAAATGCC
>DAONMJ010000091.1:0-3689 GCA_035392545.1 bacterium | reverse complement strand
GTGTTCCAGAAGAACAATTAAGACGCGCGGCAAAATCAGCGGTTTGCAAAATCAACATTGATTCTGATGGAAGGTTGGTTCTCACAGCAATGATTCGCAAGTACCTTGCAGAGCATCCATCTGAATTTGACCCAAGAAAATATCTTGGACCTGCAAGAGAAGCGTTGAAAAACATGTATGCAGATAAATGCAAAAATGTTTTAGGATGCGCCGGTAAGGCAGAATAAAACTAAAACAAGGAGGCAATATGAACCTAATTGATACTATCAAAGGTTCATTGCTTGAAAACTTTTTTCCTGCGGGATGGGACCTTAAAAAAATTGACAGGTGCTGTTCGAACCCGCCT
Organism: bacterium; assembly: GCA_035392545.1. Classification (GTDB taxonomy): domain Bacteria; phylum Ratteibacteria; class UBA8468; order B48-G9; family DTJG01; genus DTJG01. The sequence goes on along the minus strand of DAONMJ010000091.1, from coordinate 3,343 downwards.
GAGAAAATTCTTGAAAGGCAGAAATGGTGGAACAAAAATTTTGAACTTGTTCCCTGCGATTCCCTTGAAGAATTTGATATAAAAATGGGACACGAAATAGCGTCTGAAATTGCTGATGCCCATAAACAGGGAAGAAATCTCATTTTAATTCTTCCAGTTGGTCCGATGGGTATGTATAAATGGGCCGTATATTTTCTGAAAGAATGGAATATTTCATGTCAGCATGTCTATGGTTTTAATATGGACGAATGGAGCGATGCTGATGGTAACACTCTTCCTCCAGACAATCCAGGAGCGTTTCAAAATGCCATGGAGCATGCATTTTACGGACCCCTCGGAAAACTAACAATACCGAAAAATCAAAGAAATTTTGCCACAAAAAAATTACTTCCATCGTATCCTGAAAAAATTGAACAACTGAGAAAAAAGGGCGGAAAACTCGTGGTAATTTTCGGCATCGGAAGGGTATTTCATATTGCTTTCTGGGAACCACATTTTGCAGCAGAGTTCAAAACCACTGATGAATGGAAAAGGCAACCATACCGACTTGGTGCAAAACTCCATCCCCTGACAATCGAACAGAACGCCATAACGAGTTTTAAAAGCAGAACCACGCTCGTCCCCTGTTTTGCTAACACCATTGGACCTGGCATTTTTCTGAAGGCTGATAGGATAATTGGTGGATGCGATGGTTCACTCGGAAGAGGGATGATGTGGCAGGGAATGAGTCTATGGGTTACCCTTCGTTATGGACCTGATATGTGGGTTCCAAGCAGTTTTATGCCAACACTACCAGGCAGATTGTTCTTTTTAAAGGAACTCGCAGGACCACTTGTGGCTGAATGTAACTGAAAAAGGCGGGGAGGAAAAATCCTCCCCGCTTATGACTTTACTTTGCAGGCTTGTCTGATGGTTTATTACCCTTTCCTTCTTTCTGACGCTCCTGCCATCTCTGTTTCATCTGTTCTCTCAACTGATCAAGTTTTTGCTTCTGCTCAGGAGTTAAAACCTCGTCCATCTGTTTCTGTGTGCTCTCCATGATGGTTTTCATTTTCTCTCTTTTCTGCTCCTGAGTCAATGTGGCATCCTCTTTCAAAGCAGCAAACTGTTCACGTCTGATTTTCTGAATTTCCTGGATTTTTGATTTTTGCTCCTCAGTAAGATTCAGTTGAGAATACAAGCCAAGTCCCATTTCTCCCGGACCCCTTTTCATTTCCTGCCCGGGTCTTCCTCTGTCCGTTGCGCCTTTTCCAGCGGCCTGGTCAGCAGCAAGAGCCATACAGGTTCCAACAAGAACCAACCCTGCGACGACGAGAAACAATTTTTTCATTGAATTCACCTCCTTTCGTTTAACTTTTTGACGCAGTAACACATATTTGGTTTAGTTAAATTGTTGACCATTACTATGTTTTTAATTTACAATTTATTTATGGGAGAAATATTTGGCTTTTTTCTGGCTGCCTTTATCACGATATGTTTTGCAAGACCTGTCGCAATCATTTTAAAAATTCCAACACTGATTGTCTACATTATTGCTGGAATATTATTTGGCCCATCCGGATTCAATCTCATAAGAGATATTTCGTCTCTCAGTTATTTTTATGAGCTTGGAATTATCCTCCTGATGTTTTCAGCAGGGCTCGAATTGAAAATCGGTCATTCAAAAAATCATGGAGGTTCATTAAAGGTTTTATATATTTTCAATATGGTTATACCAGGGATTCTCGGATTTCTTTACGGTTTATTTACCGGAAAATACTTAAATACACCTGGCTATATTTTTATAGCATTTTATATGATCACTCTTTTTTCATCTCCTGCAGTAGAGGTTACTACACATATATTTCGTGAGTTCTCAAAAAAAATGAATTATAAGAAAACAGTATTTTCAAGACAATTAATCTTCAGTTCTGTGTTTGCAGACATAACAAGTTTGTTTATTTTTACAGGAATCACTGCTTACTATGTTCTTAAGGATCCATACGATTTTATAAAATTTATCATTTTTGCCTGTTCTTTTTTCTTCGTTGTTCTGAAGGGATTACCTCTTTTACAGGAAAAAATACTCAGCAAAATCAAGGGAATGAATACATCTGAAGCAGAAACCACAACACTTATAATGCTTGTGATTATGGTTGTGGCAATTGGAGCATTCCTTAAAATACCTGCGATTGCATGTTCATTTTTTGCAGGAATTTCCCTCGCTAACATCAACATTAACAGACGGGTAAAAAACAATATTGATTTCATCACCTTGAGTATTTTCATTCCCATTGTATTTATCATCGTCGGAGCAAGGGCAAATCTTGGTATCTTCAATACGACGGAAAGTTTTTTGCTATCTTTTTCAACAATAATGATTTTTTGTCTTGTGAGAATTCTTTGTATTTATATCCCAACAAGAATTCAGGGTTTTTCTGTGCGGGACTCTCTTGGTTTTGGTTTTTCTGTAATACCACAATTAACCGGGACACTTGCCATAGCAGTAATATCTCATGATATTGGAATTCTTCCTGACATTCTTTTTAATTCTGTGATTATTCTCTCAATTATGACGTCAATCTTCGGACCCATTTTCACAAGATTACTTCTTTTTCCCGGTATCCAAACTCAACAACACGAAAAATTTCTCGTTGAGGACTTTGTTCACTTTGACATAAAACCCTTTAATCTTTTGACACCAATTTGCGATATCGCAAAAAAACTTAAAGATACTGAAATCTCTGTTTACCCGGTTGTTGACAGTCAAGGGACATACAAGGGGGTGATTCATCTTGACGATGTAAGAGACACTATGTTTAACGAGGAAATTGCCTGTCTGGTAATATCTGCTGATGTAATCGACAGTGATTATCCATCAATTGAGCGCGATGCTTCAGTACCAGAGGTAATTTCAGTATTTACCAGTCCTGGCATCCATGCAATACCTGTTGTTGAAATAATTGATGGCAGACCAATTTATACCGGCATGCTTTTATTACAGGACATCCTGCCTGAGGTCGAATATGTTCGCAAATGATATCAGATTTTCAGATATTTTTTTATCTCATCAGGATTACCAACAGTTTTCTTAGGATTATGCGCAAAATATTCTCGAATTAGTTTTTCAAGCAATTCCTCTCTTCTATAATAAAGTTTTTTTAATGGTCTCGGTTTGTGCTTTGCAAGAGCATAATGGGTAATTATTGGTAATGCCACAGTAGAATCAAGATAGCAGACAATAGCGTCAGGCAGCATATTTGGGTCAACTTTTCCCCATGAAACTGCTTCATGTGGTGTTGCCCCTGAAAGACCTCCAGTATCAGGTCTGGCATCTGTTATTTGAAAAAAATAATCCTGCCCA
>DAONMJ010000090.1:0-5144 GCA_035392545.1 bacterium | reverse complement strand
TATGGAGGGCTCGCAATTACATCCCTGAGTTTTAACAAACTTTCTGTTATATCGTCTTTCAAAAGCTCCATAACAGGTTTTTCTTTCACTGGCCGCATTTGAAGAATCTGATAAAGCAAAAAAAGATAAAGAAACCCGGTCAAAAGCATCACTGACTGATAAATCCCATAAAACCCGGATTGAAAATCCCTGTATCGTTGAAGAACAAAACCCGAAAGAGGAGAAGCAACAATAAGAGGCACCTGCGCACCGAACACAAGCATATATGCAAAATATGATGATTTATTCTGTTGTGGGCACAGAGCCATTCTTCTTGTTGTATCTCCCATCAACTGACCCGCAAAAACAACGCCACCGAAAAATGATATAAAAAGCAGAAATTTTTTCAACCACTGGTCTGGAAACAAATGAACATGAGAAAGTAACAACAGATGCAACACTGCAAGACAACATGAAATAAACAACACATATCTGCTCCCATGCCTGTCAACAACCCTACCCCATCCAAATACAGAAAAACCATACCCAAGTGTGTTGACTGATGCCAGATTTATACAAAATGATGTTGAAAGGCCTAATTCTGTTTTATAAAATGGCATCAAAAATGGTCCTGCGATTCCTGTGATGAATGTCCATATAGCAAGAAATCTGAAATAAGCAGCATGGTCTTTATTACTTAAAATCTCTATAAATTCATCCAGAAATCCTATTTTTTCAGATAATTCTTTTTTTATTTCAGGAATACCAGTGCGGGAAAGTGAAACAGGAAACAAAATAGAAATCACCATGATCATAAGCAATGCGAAAAAAAATCTCCAGTAGTCCGGGTCTGGTCCGAGTATTTTTGAACAAATAAGAAGCAACCCATATCCAGCAAGTGTGAGAATAATTCTCAACACTCCAAGGAAATGTCCTCTTTCGTGAGAAGGAATAACTGATTCGATAACTGGAAACCAGGCATACACATACTGCTGGCTCGGAAAATAAAAAATAAATAGCAACAAACTGAATATCACAACAATGATTGATGATGGCAAAATCCCGGCAAGAATAAAAACAGGAAGAAAGCAGCATTCAATAATAAACAATTTCCACGCAGCATTAATAAAATTTGCCACAGGATTTTTTGCGACACTGCGTATCATCCACAGAGAAAAAACACCAACTACTGAAGGCAAAATTGATAGCATTCCAATAATTTTTTCTCTTACACCCAATTTCAACAAAAATAGGGTAAACAGTGGACCCACGCATACAGTGAAAAAGAACGTACCTGTAATCAGTCCACACATTAAAATAAATCTCTGACGGGATGATAGCATCTGTGAAATATGGAAAATTAAAAAATCAAACCTTTTTCCTTAAAACTGAAATATGAATTTTTGCAGATAACAATGTGATCAATCAGTTCTATTCCCATAATCAGCCCTGCTTCCTTCAACCTCGTTGTAATACCGATGTCGTCTTCAGAAGGAGCAGGGTCTTCAGACGGATGATTGTGAGCAATAATAATTTTTGCCGCATGACGCTTTATTGCTGATTCAAATGTCTCACGAGGATGAACAACACTTGCTTCAAGGGTACCAGTGGATATTTCATCTATGCCAATGATTCTATTTCTTGAATCAAGAGAAACCGCAAAAAAATGCTCTTTTTTGTAGGCGCGAATGTGTTTTTTTATTAACGAATACGCAACTTCAGGATTTGTAATTTTTGCCTCTGTCCGGCATACAGGTTGTTCATTTTCTGCTTTCATCAACCTCTTTGCCAGCTCAAAACATGCTTTCAATCTTGCAATTTTGGCTGGACCTATTCCTTTCACTGCACTTTTCAACTCTTCTTCTGAAGCATCTGCAATGTTTGAAAGCGAACCAAAATATGAAAGCAGTGATTGAGCAGCCATCATCACAGGTACCCCTTTAACTCCACTGGCAATAATAATAGCCAGAAGTTCCTGGGTTGAAACCGACTGAGGTCCTAATTTCAACAACCTTTCCCTTGGCCTTTCATCAACCGGTAAATCAGATACTGTCCAGACCTTTTTCTTTTCTTTCACAGATTGTCTTCCTCTTTGGTTTCGGGTTCTTGCCCCTCAGATTCCTGTTCAAGTTCCTGTTTCAATTGTATAAATTCGTTTTCAGCCTTTTGTAGCTGGCTTCTGCAAAACTTAATCAATTCCACTCCTTCCCGAAACTTTTCAAGTCCCTGTTCAACATCGATATCTTTTTTCCCCAGGTCTTCAACTATCCTTTCAAGTTTCTGAAGTGCACTTTTTAACTTTTCTTTATCCTTTAACATGTCCCACTCCCTTCATTGTTATTAGTTTGTTCAACTGTTGAAATAATTTTTCCTTTGTGAAGTTTGATATGAATTCTGTCGCCCTGCTTTGTTTTACCTGCATCCTTAATAATTTTGTTTTCATCATCATACACAATGCTATAGCCACGGCTTAAAATTGATTCAGGATTTGATGAGGTTAACCTTGCTTCTGCGACTTTTAACCGATTATTCAACTTTTCAAGCAAAGATTGAAAATTGTGAAGTAGTGCCTGCCGCATTTCGAAAAATGAACCCTGCATCTGTCTTGTATGAAGATGCCATTCAGAAAGGTTGCTGAGAAATTTCTTCTCAATCATTCTGTACGAGTCAAAAACCAGGTTCAACCGACCATGCATTCGTTCAGCGCAGTGCCTGATTGAAAAAAAGTACCGTTCCAGAATGCTTTCAAAACAGGATAAAATATCCTGTTGAAAAGATTGGATAGTTTCCTGAAGTGCCTCAAAATTTGCCTCCATTGAAGAAATAAATCCATCTACCATCAAATCAAGATTTTGAATTAACTGTTCCCTCTGGGTTCTTATAAAAGAAGCGACAGCAGTCGGGGTTGAAAAACTTTTGTCTGCGACAAAATCTGCAATTGTTATATCTCTTTCATGTCCAATACCAGTAATCACAGGCAACCATGAATCAAAAATTGCATCAGCCACTGATTCGGAATTAAATGCCTTCAAACTTTCAATAGACCCGCCACCCCTGATTAAGACAATCACATCAAGATACGGCATATTTCTGTTAAAATACCTGATGGCTGAAATAATTGAATCTTCAGCATAATCACCTTCAACATACACATTAATATGATAAATTTGAAATCCGTACTGACCTAAATTTTTCAAAAAATCCTTTATCGCAGCGCCTGCCCCTGAGGTAACAAGTCCTATTTTCTGAATAATCTCTGGCAGGGCTTTTTTATGTTCTGGTGCAAAATAACCTTTTTCCTGCAGTTTCTTCTTCAGCGCCTCAAACGCCTGTTTTAATGCACCTTCTCCAAATGGTTCAATTTTCAAAACATCTATTCTGAATCTTCCTGATTTTTTATAAATCCCGGCAAATCCAGTTATGACAACCTGCATCCCATCCTGAAGAAGATGTTTATATGTCTCATAACTTCTCCAGCCAATAAAACACTCAACCACAGCAGATTCAGCATCAGGATCAGATTCCTTCAAAACAAAAAAACAATATCTGTCTCTCGCGTTAATATCACTCATCTCACCAAGAACTCTGCAATCAATTTTTGCAAGATTGTCATTCACAAGGTCAAGGAATTCGTTCACTGTCAGATACTGTTTTTTCTCTACCGGAGAAACCTGCTTAATACTGTCTTCTGGTTGCTGGTTAAAAAGGTCCCAGTTTTCCAATGGATCTTTCTCTTTTCCCACGGGTTTTTCTCCTGTGTGTATTACTCATTATTAAACAGCAAAAACACTTTCAACGCAACATATTCAATAAGCGTTCCAGGGATTGTATCTATCAACAGTGAGGTCGTGGATTTTTTTTGTATCGTGATGCTTAATAACAGGAAGTTTCCCTTCTATTATTTTGTTCAACATATCCCTGGCACCAAACTGTCTGATCATTTCCCACTCTGTTCCACTTTCAACAATCTGGTCTATATCCCAGAAATATGCTCCATCAAAACCACCATCAAGAATCTGAGCCATAAATCTTGCCCTGGCAACAATATCATGGGGCTTCCATGCTCCGCCATGAGCATTTACACCAGAACCTCCAGGGTACACTTTTGTTCCAGACACTTTTAATCTCTTTAATGGTTCAAGGTGAGTGTTTAATTCAATGTTATCTTTGTGACCTGCACCAACACAAACAGATTCAAAATACCCTTTTTTCACCAGCGCCTCTATATCAAGCCCGAAAAGTAAATTTCTTTCAAAATCCCTTGGCACAATACACGAAAGAGATTTACCTTGGGACGAAATAAGTTTGTGAACACGGGCAATAAAATCAGAAAGAATCTTGTGTCTGACCTTCAACATTTCAGAACTATCAACCTCATCTGGTAGTCGCGGTTTTCTTCCATATGTTTTTTCAAATTCGTCAAGTACAGGTTGTTCACAAATCATCAGTGGCAATCCCCTGTTGAAAGCAAGACATATTCCATCAGGATTGTACTCAAGCAGGTGTTCAAAATAAGCAAGGATTCTTTCCTGAACCTGTGGAAATGCATAACTAGTTCTTCTTACTTTTTTTCCGTATTCGTCCACACAGTGCCACTGTGGATTTTCTAGATAAAATTTAGACGTATAACCATGCAGCGGAAAAGGCCAGTAAAATGCCCCGACCCTGAAATAATAGTGTAGTTGAAGTCCTATTTCTCCAGTTATATCCCTCACGAGTGCAAGGGGGTCAATACCCTGCCTGACGATATTTTCAATTGAACGATTGAATACCCACGCCTGTTCATAGAAACACGCCTCATCTGACCAGGGAATTTTATCTGCAATTTTTGATTCCTTTACACTCAAAAGTCCACCAGCATACACACCCCACAACATGCTAAAAAAATCACTATCTTTCAGTGGTAAAATATATCTGTAAATGTCCTTATATGAATCAACTCCTTCCCAGAACAGACCATGACCATCATTTGTCGCGATCAGATTTCTTCTTGACTGTTGTTTACTGCACGCTACAGCCCTGATGTAAAAAAGAATCAATTCTTTATTAGAAAATGCTCCACGCACAGGCGCAACGTGAAGTTTCCTGCCTGTAAAATCCGCTTCAAAACAAAAGTAATCCCTTACGTTATATGGAGAACTGGAAATTTGCCAGTATCCCTTGTC
>DAONMJ010000089.1:0-5262 GCA_035392545.1 bacterium | reverse complement strand
AACTGAAAGGTTCTTGTTTTTATCTTACATCTGGCGCAACAAAACTTCTTGAGGAAAGAACCATAAAAAAACTTGAAAGAAAGCTGCATCTTTCAATCACTGATATCAATCGTATCATTATTGATATTGCGGTAAAAAATGGTAAAAACCTCGAATTGTTGACTGATTCAGATTTTCATCAAGATAAAAAGGGCAGATTTCTTTATAATAAAGAAAAAGATATTTTATCTTTGACCAGAAATGTGAGTGCACTTTTTAAGGAAAGAATAGAAAAAGGTACCAAAACTATTGAAAACTGTGTTTTCTTGCATACTGGACCACATCATGATGACATTATGCTCGGATATTTGCCCTATATTATTCATCTTGTAAGGACGCCTTTGAACAAACATTATTTTGCAACTATGACAAGCGGTTTTACATCAGTTACCAATGATTACATAGTTTCCCAGTTAAAAAATCTGGAGAATTTTATTGACACAAAACAGTTTAAGCAATTATTTGAATCAGAATATTTTAATCCCGATGATGGTGTTGCGAGAATCAGGGACGTTTATCATTATCTTGACGGTGTTGCGTTAAATAGTACTGATATTCAAAATGAAGCGATGGCAAGAAGAATGTTGAGAAATATTGTTTCAATTGTTAATTCATATGATAATCAGGTGATAAAAAGAAAAATTTCCTGGATTTTCCGATATTTTGAAAGTTCATACCCAGGTAAGAAAGACATTCCAGATGTTCAACTACTTAAGGGTATGATAAGGGAATGGGAAGAAGAACTTTTATGGGGGCATCTTGGATTTAATTGCGACCATATTTTTCATCTGAGATTGCCTTTTTATACAGGAGATATTTTTACGAAGCAGCCCCAGTTGAATGAAGATATTGTACCCATACTTTCTTTGATTGAAAAACTCAATCCTGATGTTATTACAGTGGCGATGGATCCAGAGGCAAGTGGTCCGGATACGCATTATAAAGTTCTTCAGGCAATAGCAGAAGCACTGGCACTGTATTTGAAAAAAAATCCCAACAAATCAATGCGAGTATGGGGATATAGAAATATCTGGTACAGATTTCATCCAGCAGAAGCAGATATTATGGTTCCTGTATCAATGAATTCGTTTGCAATCATGAATAGCGCTTTTGATATCTGTTTTGGCTCGCAGAGAAGCGCATCATTCCCAAGCTATGAGTATGATGGACCATTTTGTGCGCTTGCTCAGAAAATTATGGCACAACAATATACAGTGTTAAAAACATGTCTGGGTCGTGATTTCTTTAATTCAAATGAAATTGCAAGATTAAGGGCAACAAGAGGTCTTGTGTTTTTAAGGGATATGAGTCCTGATGAATTTTTCAGTGAAGCACGATATCTGAAACAACTGACTGAAAGTTCTCAGGATGACTGAACGGAGGTACCCTATGGCGAGAAAGCCCAGAATTGGTATGATGGGTGTCACTGCTCAACTTTATAAAAAGAAAATACCAGAATTTGTGGATAATCTTTCTGAACAATTCACATGTTTTATTCAGAAGTGTTCACATTTTGCAGACATCATTCCTTCAGAAATATCTTACACAGAGGAACTGGTAGAAAAATCATATACGAAAATGAGTCAATCCGATGTGGACGGTATTATCATTATATTTCTTTCATACAGTCCCAGTCTTATTATTGAACCTGTAATCAAGTCCAGAAAACTTCCGGTTCTTATATGGAATACCCAGCAACTGTATGAAATAACGGGAGATTTTTCATCGCAGGATATGATGAATAATCACGGTATGCATGGTGTTCAGGATATCGCCAGTGTTTTGTTGAGAAATGACGTGCCATTTACTGTTATTACGGGACATCATTCCCAGAAGGATACTGTTCAGAAAATTGAGTACTGGTGTAAATGTGCAGCAATTCGTCACGATTTAAAGAAATTAAACATAGGCCGTATTGGGGGTAGATTCAAGGACATGGGAGATTTTGCAATTTCTGATAAGCAGATTACAGATGTTATCGGGCCAAAAATCATTGAAATCAAAATGTCTGAGTTGAATAAGGCAGCAAACAGTATCTCGCCAGAAGAAATCGTAAAAGTAATTAACCAGGAAAATAAGAAATTTCTTGTGGAAAAAAATCTTGATAATGAAACAAGAGAAAAATCAGTTCGTCTGGAACTTGCACTAAGAAAATTAATTGACCTGTATCACCTTGAAGCACTGGCAATCAATTTTATGGGGTTTGAGGGAAAGAATTGTACTATGCCTTTTGCAGCAATTTCAAAATTTATTTCTGAAGGCGTGGGATATGGAGGAGAAGGAGATGTTATCAGTGCAACAGCAGTATGGGTTCTTCAACAGATTGCGCCACCTGCCACATTTACAGAAATGTTCACAACTGATTATAAAAACAACAGAATTTTTATGTCACACATGGGGGAATCAAACTTTAAGATGGCGAAAAATCCATTGAATATAAAACTTGTAAAAAAAGATATGGGTATTCTGGAAAAAGGAACTGCTACAAGCATGTTTTTATTTCAGATGAAGCCGGGTTATGTGACGTTATTCAATCTTGCTCCATGCAGGAAAGGGAACTTTCGTATGATAGCAACTACCGGATATATTGAAGATATAGAACTTTTTCAGGATATTACATCTCCGCATTTTCTGCTGAAGATTGCAAATGATGTAAGAGAATTTTTGAGCCAGTATAGCAATAATGGAGGTACCCATCATCTTGCAATGGTTTATGGAGATGTTATAGAGCAGATTAGAATCCTTGCCAGTATCATGGGGCTTGAATTTTCAAAAATATAACGAACATGGATAGAATCCTTTCTTTCGATAGTGGCACAACAAATACAAAGGTTTTTGTTTATTCACAGAATGGTGTTCTTGTTAATAGTTCTTCAAGACAGATTGATATCACATTTCCCTATCCCTTATTTGCTGAACAGAATTGTGAGGATTGGGTCAGCGCATTAACCCGGGCGATAACGAAAATAGCAGATAAAAAAAATATCAGTGGTATCAGTGGAAGTTTCCAGGGCGGTACTTTCGTGTTGCTTGATAAGCATCTTTTGCCATTGAGACCGGCAATAACATGGCTTGATAACAGGGGCAGGGATATCTCAAAAAATTTTGTGGCCAGATTCGGTAGAAAATTTTTTTATAATAAAACAGGATTTGTACCAGGTGGCTGGTCCTGTGTTGCCCTTATCAGATGGTTGAAAGAAAATGAGCCAGATGTATTTAATAAAGTTGCTCGCATCTCATTTGTTGCGGACTACATCAATTATTTTCTGACCGGAAATTTTGTGCTTGACCATACGAATGCCGCAATTACGACGTTGTACAATATCAAAAAAAGACAGTGGGATGATGAAATTATTGGACTGGCGGGAATTAACAAGAATATGCTTCCTGAAATTGTTGATGCTCCCAACATTATAGGAAAATTGAAAAAAAGTTTTGCTGAAGATACTGGATTGAAAGAAGGCATTTCTGTGCTTGCTGGTGGGCACGACCAGTATTGTGCAAGTTTGGGAGCAGGGGCTGCAGAAAAGGGAAAGATTCTTGTTTCATGTGGAACTGCCTGGGTTCTGCTTGCCGCCACACGTGACATTGTTTTTGACCGTTTGATGCAGTTTGCCCCTGGTCCTCATGTGGTACCAGGTATACACGGGCTTATGGCGGCTTTGAGTAATGGAGGCATTGTGTATGCATGGGGAAAAAATATTTTGCGAAAGCATCCTGTTTCTTTTAATAAGCCATCATCCGTTATTGTGGTACCTGATTTTAATACTAGCAATGGTGCTATTTGTAATCTCAGCCTGTCCACAAAACCCCGTGAGGTACTGCAGGCAATTGTTGAGTCCCTTTGTTTTCAGGTGAGACACAGTCTTGATAGAATAGGTAAAATTTTGCCCGAAGGAGAGGAAATAAGTCAGATTGTGATGATAGGCGGCGCAGCAAAGGATATTCATGTGGCAAATCTTTTATCCACCATCACAAAAAAGCAGGTTTTTTTGCCAGAAATTAAAGAGGCTGCAGGTTTTGGAGCAATGAGTCTTTTTAACCTGCGTCACAAATGCAAAATAAACCTTTCTGGTGTTGTCATAGAAGGGGATAAAAATTTGCATCATACTTACGACGAAATGTACAGAAATTATATTGGATTAAGAAACCTTCTTTTGAAGGAGTGAATTTTTGTTTCTTACCAGTGTAATCTGAATGACAGAAAATACTATTCCAATAATCATTGATACTATGTATGGGGCTCTTTCTCCAAGCCAGAAAGTAAGCATACCACCAACCAGAGAACCACTGCCAACGCCTATTCCGATGACTGCTTCAAAAATTCCAACAGCAATTGCACGGCCTTTCTTTATCGTGAATGCCGTGTGAAGGGCATAGGAATAATAGATTCCGCATAAAATTCCGCCAAGGAGGATAAAATTCATCGCAAATAGAAGGACCGAATTGGTAAAAATTAACCATGAAAGGGAAAAATAGGCAAAAAAGCCAAAAGCAACGAATGAAAAAGGTTTTTGATAGAAATGTTCCCTCTGACTGAAAACAAAAAATGTTATGGTTCTGAAGGTATCCATGATTGAAAACAATAAACCAATTACATAAGGCTGTAGCCCTATGTCAACAGCAAGTTTTGGAAAAAGATTTCTTACAGCGCCAAAGGAAAAGTAAACAGCAAATGTTCCAATATATGCTGCGACGAGTGTTTTTATGTCTGAAACAGGTGTATCTTTTTTATTATCCTGTGTTATCTTTTTTACGATAGAGGGACTGGATTTTACAGTACTCAGGATAAAAACGATACAGAGGAAAAGAAAGGCGGATAACATTAATGGAGCAAGAATATATTGCTGATATAGAAATCCAGCGACTATCGGTCCAAAGATTGTTCCAATACTCCAGGCAGCACTGAATTTTCCAACAATTTCACCTGTATTTTTTCCTTCGGTTTCTTTGTTCATCTGCACCATCAGCGGTGGCCAGAATCCTGCAAGAGAAATGCCTGCAGCAGCGGCTATAAAATACAGGACACGTACTGAATTACTCAGCATAGTCATTGCGATGAATAGAGAAAATATTGTAGCCGATATCAGTGGGAAATTAACTTTCAATTGTTTACCGGCAAGAACGCCGAATAAAATCGAAAATGGGATATAGAACAAAGCGGTGACACTACCAAGAATGCCAAGTTGTTGAGAGGTTGCACCATATTTTATTGCAATGAGA
>DAONMJ010000088.1:0-5300 GCA_035392545.1 bacterium | reverse complement strand
CAAAGATGGGCATTGAATGTCTTGTGAAAGGACTGGCGAGAGATGTTGCAAAATATGGCATTTTGGTTAATGGGATCAGACCTGGTTTTATTCTTTCAGGGTTCCATCAAAGATGGCAGAGGAAAAAAGATGTTGATTTAGAAAAAAGGGTGGAGTTGATTCCATTGAAAAGGCCTGGGTATCCAGAAGAAGTATCTGCTTTAATCCTTTATCTCCTTTCAGACTGGGCAAATTTTATTACAGGACAAATGTTTTCAATTAGTGGTGGTGATTGGCTATAAAAAGGGGGTTATATATGTATGATTTTTATTTTGGTACAGAACAGCAGATAAAAAATGACCCAAAAACATTCCTTCTCACTATCAAAAGAATGTTACCAAGATGGTCAAATTCAATACCAGATTCAGAATATCTGGCTATCTACGATTGCCTGAATGATGCAGATTTACCCGAACATGCTGTCATTGTGGAAACCGGGAGTGGTGCAAGTACTATTGTTCTACTTTATTTTGCTCTGCTTAAAAAAGGAGAACTCTACACATGGGATACGAACGGTTCAAAATTATTTTTTTTGAGGGCAATTATCACAGACACATTGATGAGATTTTTCAATAATTTAAATCTCTCGAATCACTGGAAATATGTAGGATATACAAGTATTTCACCCTATGCTGGCATCCCGATTTTAAAAGAAATGAAGAAAAAAGTTTCAGCGTGTTTTTTTGATAGCGAACACACCTGGAATGTGCTTGGTAAAGAAATCGCTTACACAATAGAAGTAATGGCAGATAAAGCCGTTGTAGCAATTGATGATGGTAACTATAACTATTTGGTGGAAAATACCGCTTATATTAATATGCTTAGAAAAAAAATGAACCTTTCTGAAATTTCGCTTGAACATAATGAAGGCGAACCATTCTGGAAAAAGGTGGAGGAAATTTTGAGAAAAATTTCAAAACAGTAACTCATATTGAAGACAGTTATAAGAAGAATTTTAAAGATGACATTTTTTGGGCTTATTTCAGAAATGACCGGTCTGTGATGGGTGATTTGAAAATGGAAAAAACAGAAGATTTGATTCATCGTTTCGACGCCTGGTATGTTGAGAGATGAATTTTTTTACAGAGGCATGAATAATATTATAGCGGCACACTTTAAGCAAATTGAGCAATTATTTTTGAAACCAGATGACGATCGTCTATGGCTATTTCTTGGAAGGAATTATACTGATTTGATGAAATGTAAAAAATTTTTTAATGACCGACATATTACAATTGGAAAAGCGATAAATGATATTGGCTGGAGATACAAAGATGCTTATGTTTTCTGGAGTGCATCATTTGCTGAAAGATACAGAAACGATATCTCCTGGTGGACATCAAGAATATGGGAAAGAAACACTATGATGTCTACAGTATTTTTATATTTTTGCTACATAAAACTTGTTGAAAGAATTCTTGAAGAAAAAAAAATAGGGCAGAAACTTGTCATTGTTTGTGAATCCTCAGAGCTTTTATTAACATTACGCGACCACCTTATACAAAAAGGGTATCGTGTCAATATTGTGCCTGGCTTCAAAAAATATCTTGTGAAAGAAAAAATCTATTTATCATTAAGGGTGATATATTGTTTTGCAAAAGGAATAAAAAAATTCATGATACGATGGCTATGTACCAGGATGACAAAAAAATACCAGACAAAAACAGTTCTCAATAGGTCTCATAAGCCACGTGTGATAATTCATACGTGTGTTGACGATGGCTGTTTTGGGAAAAATCAGGTATTTCACGATAGATATTTTCCATCACTATCTGAATGGCTTGAAAAAAAGGGTTATGAAGTGATACCAATGCCATGGCTTTATAATATTACCATGCCGTTAAAGGATGTGTACATATGGTTCAGGACAAATAGTAAACTTTTTTTGATACCAGAGGACCATTATAAAATTTCTGACTATTTATGGGCTGGAATTCAATTTTTCAGACGAAATAATAAGCCCCATAGCAGGCAGTACATAGATGGAATTGATATTACGCGGCTGGTCAAAGCAGAAAAAATAAGGCAACTAATGGAACCTGATACGATAAACTTTATTCTGTATTACGCACTGTTCAAAAACTTGAAAAAGAAAAGTTTTGAGTTTAATTTTTTTATTGATATGTTTGAGAATATGATTACAGAAAAATCCCAGATTTTGAGTATTAGAACGTATTACCCGCATACTACGACAATCGGTTATCAGCATGCATTAATACCACCACTGCTACTTAACTACCAGACCACACGTGACGAACATCACACTGGACCATATCCTGATTTTATTGTGTCCTGTAGCAAATGGATCCGTGATATCTTGATTGAGAATGGTTTTGACCCATCACGTGTTATTTCAGGTCCTTCATTAAGGTATCAATATTTATTTGATTTTAAAAATCACTGTTCTGGTCCAGCAGAAAATAAAAATATTTTAGTTATCTGCCCGCTCGCAATTGATTCTGCTGTGGAATTACTGTTGAAAAGTATTGAAGCAATAAAGAATTTACAGAATTTGTATGACAATGTTTATGTCAAAATTCATCCAATGATGAATTCTTTAGAATTATTAAAGGCAGCAGAAATTAAAAAGTTACCCGAAAAATGGAAATTTGTGTCGGGAACTATGGAACAATGGCTTAAAAATAGTTCATGTGCTGTGTGCATGGATAGTTCTGCAGTCATTGAGGCAGTTATTGCAGAATTACCGGTAATCATTGTGGGACGTGAAACGAATTTTACAATGAATCCTTTGCCCTGGCTACAGGAACCAGAATTTCAACCAGTATTTCTTGTGGAACAATTGCAAAAAAGAATTCTTGAATGCCTTGAAATCACAGATGAAAGAAAAAAATATTTGAAAGCAAGAAGTGAGGAAATGTTAAACAGGTTATCTCAGATTAATGAAGAAAACCTAATGGTTTTTATCACTTCAAAACAATGAAACAATTTATTACTGGATTTTTAAAGTGGTTGAAAATGTTTCCGCGTTACGTATTTGCTGGATATAGCAAGTCAAAACATTTGAAGGATATTAAACAAGTAATGGGTAATTATGATATGATGAAAGCACCTTCTGAGGATTATTTTAAGGAAAGATATCTTGAAATGATCAATGAAATCATCAATCAGAATTTCAGACATGGAATTTCATTGAGAATACTTGATGCCGGTTGCGGGCAGGGAAGAATAGCAATTGAACTTGCTAAAATGGGGCATACTGTTGATGCAATGGACTATGTTGAAGAAACAATTGAAAAAGGGAAAAAATACGCAGAAGAGATGTTGCCCAATGCATCTATTAACTGGAAAACAGGAAAAATCCCAGATGACCTTTCTTTTTATCAAGATGAAGCGTATAACATGGTTTTGTGTCTGGAGGTTCTTTACATGATGTCCCATGATGAATGTTGCAAGAGTTTACAGGAACTTGCAAAGAAGGTTAAAAAAGGTGGAATGTTAATGATTTCTGTGAGACCGAGGTATTATTATCTGGGCTACTATCTCATAAACAGGGATTTTTTGCGACTGCAACATGTTGCAAAGAATCTGGATTTTTCAGAACTCGGACAATATCTTTCCTGGACTGATAAATCTCTGATGGAAGAGATTTTCAGAAATTTGGGTTTTGAAAATATAAACGCAAAAGGACTGGGGATACTTACAGGGATACAGGGAGATCCAACAGCTCTTTTTTGTAGGCCTGAACTACTTTCAGAAAATGAAAAAAGGATTGTTGCTGAAGTAGAAAATACTTACAGCAGCAGTTATCCTGAAGCAGGTAGGTACATTGTATTTTGGGCAACAAAACGATAGGAGACCACATGATACCTGTTGCAAAACCTTTTGTTGGTGAAGAAGAACTTGAAGAAGTGAGAAAGGTTTTTCAATCTGGATGGTTAGGAATGGGAGCATGGGTGAAACAGTTTGAAGACCAGTTGAAAAATTTCATTGGAACCAAATACGTTATTGCCACAAATACTGGAACCTCTGCAATTCATCTTGCACTTGTATCGTGTGGTATAAAGAGCGGAGATGAAGTAATTGTTCCTTCTTTAACGTTTGCTGCAACCATACAGGCAATTGTGGCAACTGGTGCAGACGTTGTTTTCTGTGATGTGCAGCCCGATACATTGAATATTGACCCAAAGGATATAAAAAAAAGAATCACTTCAAAAACAAAAGCAATAGTGCCTGTTCATTACAGGGGATATCCCTGTGATATGGAAGAAATTGAAAAAATTGCAGAAGAAAATGGTTTAAGAATTATTGAGGACGCTGCGCATGCATTCGGTTCAAAGTATAGAGGAAAAAAAATTGGTTCTTTCGGTGATATTACCTGCTTCAGTTTTGACCCAATAAAAATCATTACCTGTGGCGAAGGTGGTGCAATAATAACAGTTGACGAAAATGTGGCTAAACTGGTTGAAAAGGGAAGAATTCTTGGTATAAGCAGGGATACATGGTCAAGGTATAAACACGAAAGAAGCTGGTTTTACGATGTTGAGACATTTGGTTTTAGATATCATATGAGCAATATCAATGCAGCCATTGGTATTGTTCAGTTAAAGAAGTTTGATGAATTTTTGAAAAGAAGGCTGGCTATTGTCAGAAAGTACGATGAAAATTTGAAGGACATCAAATGTATAACACTTCTTAAAACTGACTATGAGTCAATGGCTCCATTCTGCTATATCATAAGAGCAGAAAAAAGAGACGATTTGATGGCATACCTTAAAGAAAATGGGGTTGATACAGGTATTCACTATATTCCTAACCATCTTCAATCGTATTTTTCAAAATACAAGGTATCACTTTCTGTCACAGAAAAAATCTGGAATGAAATACTTACATTGCCGCTTTATTACGGTTTAGAAGACGAGCAGGTATTGATGATATGTGACAGAATTAAACACTTTTATTCTTAAAATGGCTAAGGTAAGCGTCATCATCCCGGTTTATAATGCATCCAGATTTATTGGTGAGACGATAAAAAGCGTATTGTCTCAAACATATAAGGATTTTGAAATTATTGTCGTGGATGATGGTTCAACTGACAATTCGGCAGATATTGTGAAAAGTTTTGGAGATAAGAAAATTATTTTAATTAAACAAAAAAATAGAGGGGTTTCAGCTGCTCGTAATACTGGAATAAAAGCATCAACAGGAAAATTTATCGCTTTGCTTGACCATGATGATTTGTGGCTTCCAGAAAAACTTGAAAAGCAGATACCTTTATTAGAAAAAAATCCTGATGTGGCTCT
>DAONMJ010000087.1:0-5389 GCA_035392545.1 bacterium | reverse complement strand
GCATTACTATTGATGGAAATGCTGAGGAAAATGAGTTTATAGATGGCTGCCGCGGAGGTGGGATGTTCCTTCTGCAATGTCACGGGATAAAAATAAAAGGTGTTACTGAAAAAAATTATAATGGAGATGGTATCAGTTTTCAGCAATGTACAAATTTGATCATTGAAGACTGTGATATTTCTAAAAATTATGGTTCGGGCTTACATCCTGGAAGTGGTTCTGCAGGAGTTGTGATGAGGAATTGCAAAATTACAGGTAATAGAAAAGATGGTGTTTTTTATTGTTTACGCGTTACCTACACCCTACTTGAAAATTGTGAAATTTCTGAAAATGGAAACGATGGCATCTCAGTTGGCGCAAGGGATACAGACCATATTATCAGGAATAATTTGATAACAAAAAATTTCAGGCATGGTATATATTTCAGAAAAGCCGACAAAACAATGGGAGGACATAGAAACTTGATTGATTCCAATATGATTGTTAATAATTGTCAGAAAGAAGGAAATACAGAAGTATTTATTGAAGATGTAACCGAAAATATCTGGTTTAAAAATAATAAGATTCAGGGTGAAAAAAAATCTTCATACGGAATCATTAGTGGGAAAAATTGCAAAAAAATTTGTCTTGGAAACGATAACAAATTCATCGGATTGAAACATGACATAAAACCAGGAAAGGTTTTTTTGTATACGTTGCCAGAGAAAATTTTAGTGGGACCTGATTACCTTGATAACAAATCAGTGAGGCATTTGAACATTGAGTTACACTGAATTTTATGTTAGTATAATTTTCTTCATTTTTTTGCTTGACCAGGAGGAGCAATGAGTTTACAGAGAAAGAAAATGGGAATTCTTGTTGGTGGAGGGCCTGCACCGGGAATTAATGGTGTTATTGGTTCTGCAACAATAGAAGCAATTAACAACGGTATTGAAGTCATTGGTATTTATGATGGTTTCAAATGGCTTTCAAAGGGAGACATCACGCATACAAAGAAACTCTCAATCAGCGATGTCATAAAAACTCGTTTTGATGGTGGGTCAATTTTGAATACCTCGCGAGAGAATCCAACGAAAAGCGAAGAAAAAATGAAAAATGTAGTGAATTCCTTAAAAAAACTTGGCATCGATTGCCTTGTTACGATTGGTGGAGATGATACTGCATTTAGCGCGAGTCAAACATATAAATTTGCAAAAGGAAGTATTCGGGTAGCACATGTTCCGAAAACTATTGATAACGATTTGCCACTTCCAGCAAATATGCCCACGTTTGGTTTTCAGACAGCAAGACACGTCGGCGCAGAACTTGTTGCAAATCTTCTTGAAGACGCAAGAACCACACACAGATGGTATCTGGTGGTTGCAATGGGCAGAACGGCAGGGCACCTTGCACTTGGTATGGGTATTGGTGGTGGAGCCACAGTTACTATCATTCCCGAAGAGTTTAAAAAAACGCCAACCATCGAAGATGTCTGCAACATTATTGAAGGTTCCATCTACAAAGCAAGGGCGTTGGGACAGGACTACGGTGTAGCCGTAATAGCAGAAGGTGTTGGAGATCTTTTAAAGAATGAATTAAAGGATAACCCTCTTGCAATTGTTGAGCATGATGAACATGGTCATTTCAGGATGGCTGAAGTGCCTTTATGCTTGATTATCAAGAGAACGCTAAACCAAAGATTTCAGGATAGGGGCGAAAAAGCACAGTTTATTGATGTTACAATAGGGTATGAACTGAGATGTGCAAAACCAATACCATTTGACGTTGAATATACGCACCAACTCGGGTGTGGAGCAGTAAAATACCTGCTTAATAAAACAAAAAAAGGCTATCAATCTGGTGCCTTGATATCAATTCAATCAGGTAAGATTGTTCCAATTGTTTTTGATGACATTCTTGATCCGAACACAGGAAAAACTGCTGTAAGGAAGGTTGATGTTTCTGCAGATTATTACATATCTGCAAGGGACCTGATGATAAGGCTTGAAAAATCCGATTTTGAAGATAGAAAAAAACTGACAAAAATTGCATCTGCGGCAAAATGTAATGTCAAGGAATTTGAGAAAAAATATTCTGGGGTTATGTAATTGGATTTCATTTACCTGAACATTACACATGAACTTAGCGTTACCTGACAAAAGATGATAATACACCTTGGCAGGTATACAAAACTGAAGGTTTTTCCTGTTTCAATTAAAAGCGTGCAAATATCAGGATTTTTCAGCCGTTACCTTGAGAATAACAGAAAAGTCAGCATGCCACTTTTGTATAGATTGTTTGAAAAGTATGGAACAATTGATAACTTTAGAATTGCTGCTGGTCTTAAAGAAGGAGAAATTACCAGACGTCTTGCCACTGATTCTGATCTTTATAAATGGATGGAGGCGATATCCTGGGACCGGCAAAATTATCCTGATAAAAAAAATCAACAACTTCTTGATCGTCTAATTTCTTTAATATCAAAAGCTCAAGAAAAAGATGGGTATATTGACACGTTTTATACTGGCGCATTT
The DNA here is from genome assembly GCA_035392545.1 of bacterium. GTDB lineage: Bacteria > Ratteibacteria > UBA8468 > B48-G9 > DTJG01 > DTJG01. The sequence continues at coordinate 2,876 of DAONMJ010000087.1, read as the reverse complement.
AAAAAGTTAAGGTTTACCGACCTGGAAAATGGGCACGAACTTTATTGTGGCGGTCATTTGATTCAGTCTGCTATTGCTCATTACAGAAATACTGGAAAGGAAAATTTTCTTAACATTGCTGTCAAATGGGCAGATCTTATCTGTGAAAAATTCGAAAAAAAAGAGATAACCAGAAACGATGGACATCCAGAAGTTGAGATGGCTCTGGTTGAACTGTATCGTACCACAGGAAATGAAAAATACCTGCTTTTAGCGGGTAAATTGATGGATGTGCCATACGTGTATCTCGGTAACAAAAGGTTTCTGGACATGAAGGAAATAAATGGACATGCTGTACGAATGCTATATCTTCTTTGTGGTGCAACCGACTATTACGCAGAAAGTGGAGACACAAAATATTTAAAAAATGCAAAACTAATGTATGATGATTTGTGCGTCGGGAAATATTATATAACAGGAGGGGTCGGTTCAAGATATGAACGTGAAAGTTTTGGTATGCAATACGAGCTTCCAAATTTACGCGCCTACTGTGAAACATGCGCTTCAATTGCATTGATGATGTGGTTGTACAGAATGTTTCTGGTTGAACCGCAGTCCTGTTATTTTGACCTGTTTGAAACTGTTCTTTATAATGCTTTTCTTTCCGCTGTTTCTCTCACAGGTAAAGAATATTTTTATGTAAATCCCCTTGCTTCCTGTGGAACGCACCAGAGGAGAGCATGGTACAAAACGACCTGTTGTCCTCCTAATTTTCAGAGGTTTATGGCAAGTTTGCCGGGTTATTTCTATGCCGTTAGTAAAAATAGGGTTTGGGTTAATCTTTATGATGAAAATCAGACCGACATAGAACTACCTTCAGGGCAAAAGATATTTTTTGATATAAAGACCAGATATCCCTGGAATGGTGATGTTATGATAAATGCAAAAACGATTGGAGATCCGGTTCATTTATACCTCAGAATTCCATCCTGGAGTCATAGAACATCAATTACTTGTGGGAAAACGGTTACCTTTGCTAAGCCTGGTTCCTACCATCGTTTGAAAATATCTGGCAGCACAAACATTCATTTGAAATTCGAAATCTCCTGCGAATTTTATATGTGTAAGCCGGCAGTTGAATCAAACAGAAATTGTGTTTCTATCAGGAGAGGGCCAATTGTATACTGCTTTGAAGACGTTGATAATAAGTTTGATATTTTCAATTTTAGTTTACCGCGGCAACGTTTTACTGGAAAATTTGAAGAAATTCTAGGTGGAATCATCGCACTCTACGGACACGGATTTGCCGGCAGGGACAATATGTCACTGTATCAAACATACCAGGGCCTCAATCATGACAACAAATTTTTTTCAAGAAAAATATCGGTTAAATTAATTCCATATTTCGCCTGGGCAAACAGAAAAAAATCAAAAATGATAACCTGGGTTCCTTTTTATAACAAATAAGAAACAATGGAAAAGAACATAAAATTGAATGAGAGGTTCATTAAGCAACTGGTCAAGAAATATGGCACACCGCTGTTTCTGATTCAAGCCTCCAGATTAAAAGAACGGGTAAGACTTTTTCGTGAATTCCTTCCAAGGGTTGAGCCATTTTATGCCATGAAAGCAAATCCGCAGCTCTCTATACTGAAATTTTTTTTGAAGAATGGTTTTGGTTTTGACGTTGCTTCGAAGAATGAAATTGAAACGGTGTTGAAACTTGGCGCAAATCCCGAAAAATTAATTTTTGCAAATACAGTCAAGTCACCAGAATCTTTGAAATTCGCACAAAAAAACAAAGTGATGTTGATGACTTTTGATTCTGAATACGAACTTGCAAAAATTGCGAGGTTCTGTCCTGATGCACGGGTGGTTGTGAGAATTAAAGTTCCAAATGTCGGTTCTATCGTTGAATTGTCCTTGAAATTCGGAGCAGAACCCGCAGACGCAATTCCGCTATTGATAAAGGCCTATAAAATGGGTTTGAAACCAGCAGGAGTAAGTTTCCACGTCGGCTCTCAATGTCTTGAGGTTTCAAATTTTGTGGAGGCACTTGAAATTTCCTCTATCATTTTTCATGATGCTCTTTTAAAAAAGATTCCTCTTGAAATTCTTGACATAGGTGGTGGTTTTCCGATAGTTCATTCTGATTCTGAATCGGATATTTTCCCTTCGATGGCTGAACGAATTTCCACAGAACTTGATAGATTATTTGATAAAAACATAAAAATTATTGCGGAACCTGGTAGATTCCTTGTTGGTCCTGCCTGTGTTCTCATTACCCGTGTTATAGGCAAATCCATAAGAAATAATAAACATTGGTATTATTTAGATGATGGTGTTTATGGGTGTCTATCAGGTATTGTGTATGACCACTGTAAATATCAGTACAGGGTCTTCAGGAAAGGGCCCACCCAGATTTCAACACTCGCTGGTCCGACATGTGACTCTTTTGATGTGATTTCAATAAGTGAGGAACTCCCAGAACTTGAGTTTGGAGATATTGTGTACATAGAAAATATTGGCGCATACTCAATTGCTTCAGCAACGCATTTTAATAGTATTCCGCCAGCAAAGACAGTTTTTCTTAACACAGGGGGTTGATATGAAACGTGAACATAGAACAAGGGTAAATCTGAATGAACTACCTGACTGGATGAGAAAAAAGAAGTGTCCACATAAGGCAAAATATCTTTCTGGTTTAAGAATATTGCCCAGAAAAATCACTGGAAAGCAATCGCTTGAAGAACTGATTGATAATGCATTTCTCGCTTATAATGCATCAAGACTAAAAGAAGGTTGCAGACTTTTTACGGAAAAAATGCTAAATGAAGATGTTACTGTTGGAATGAGTCTTGCAGGTGCCTTAACTCCTGCTGGGCTTGGACCAAGCT
>DAONMJ010000086.1:0-5628 GCA_035392545.1 bacterium | reverse complement strand
TAAAAAGATATCCTGATTTTCCAGAGATTGAAGATGTGTTGAAGATGCAGAGAGAGATTTCACTGGAAATTTTACAGAAAAAACAATTAAGACTGGTTGAAAAATTCAAAGACCCATCGAAAAAATACGAGGCAATTACCAGAACCATAGAATCAGATCCTTTTAATACAGAAACCCCGCCAGTGGCGCTGCAGCTTGCTTCAAGGTATGCAAAAAGCGGTGAAATGGAAAAAGCAATAAATCTGTATCAACAGGTGATCAGAGATTTTCCTGGAACACAATGGGCAGAAAAGGCAAGATATGAAATGCTGATTCATCAGATTAAAAGTATTCCACAAGGAACAACAGATGTTTCTCTTTTTTCTTCGGTTGAAAAACAGATTGACCTGTTTATTGTTGATTTTCCTTCAAGTCCATACAAACAGAAGTTGCTGGACACAAGAACTCAACTCAGAAATGAAATAGCGGGCAGGCTTTTCAAGGTTGCTGAAATCTACAGCAAAAATGGTAAGAAAAAAAGCGCAGAGATTTACTATAACAAGATAAAAACACTGTATCCAGAAACAGAGTATGCAAAAAAATCTACTGTTAATCCTTAACGTACTGTTTCTCACAGGTTGTGGTTTTCATCTGATAAATCCTGCACAAAACAAAGTGTACGTTGAATTTTTTTCAAATCATTCATTACAGCCAGGCATTGAAATCTTTATGACAAAAAATTTAAAAAAGACCCTGGCTGAATCACCGGGTTTTACCCTTTCATCAAACAAAAATGTCGCTGACATTGCTCTCGGCGGCACAATTCAGGAATTTATTAGAAATCCCGAATTTATTGCTGAATCTGACCAGATTGTCATGGCATCTTACAAAGTTAAAATTCTTTTAACGATTATGAAAGATGGCAAACTGACTGAAAAAACATTTCAGCAAACCTATGTTCTTAATCTTACCAGACAGTTGAAAACAGATGAACTGCTTGATAATATCTCAAAAAAAGTTTCAAAGGATATCTATTTTCAACTGATTCAGTTCAATGAAACAAGATAATGTGAAATTTCTTGCAGGGCCACACCAATTGACCACAGAAAGAATTGACTACTTCGTACAGAAATATTCAGAACAATATGAAAATGTGGAAATAAAGAGATATTACGGTGCTGAGTTAAATCCGGAAATCTTTGTGAATGAACTGGTTGCAAATTCTCTTTTTAATGAACACAAAATTATCATTATTCACCAGATGGAACAGATTGAAAAAAAGGTATGGACAGAATATATTTTTCCGCATCTTGAAAAAATCTCTGATGATATGCTGGTGATTTTTGAAGGGCTCAGTATCAAGACAAAACCTGTTGGTTATGAAGTGGAAACTGTGCAGGATGCTGAAAACCTTTTCAGAAAGATTTATCAAAAATCCTGGAAAAAAAATTTAACTGCCAGGGACATTTATGAAATTTCAAAATTTTTGAAAACAAATCCTTATGAATTTTCTGTCGTGATTGGAGTTATAGAGAGACATCTCGAAAATCTCGTTATGCAAAAAGCAATCAGCCAGCAGACATTTCTCAATAAACTGCAGAATCTCCTGGAAATTGACTTCAAATTGAAGTCAGGAAGAATTTCAAATGAACCTGGCTGGGAATTGTTACTGTTACGACTGCTTGATGTCAGCAGTTAGTTTGAGCACAGTCTTCATCAACCTGTTTTTTTTCCTGGCAGCGTTATTCTTATGTATCACACCTTTTGAAACAGCCCTGTCTATTTCCTTTATCGCCGTTTTCAGTGTCGGTTCGTATTCCTTACCATCAAGAATGAGTTTTTTAACTTTTTTGATTGACGTTTTTATTTTTGTCAGTATCGCCTTGTTTCTCATTCTTCTTTTCTGTTCCTGTCTCTGTCTTTTAAGTACAGAAGGTTTCTTTTTCTTTACGGGCATGACATTTCCTCCTTTTCATTGTAGTATATCATAATATGGAAAATTGGTAAAGAGTAACCAGGACTAAAACAAAAACGATACTTTTCGTCTAAAATATGGATAAAAAAGAATTTGAAAAACTTTACAAAAGGTATGCGCCGGTGTTATACAGGACAGCATATAGAATGGTAAAAAATGATGCGGATGCTCTGGATGTTGTTCAGGAAGCATTTATACGGATTTATAACGGACTATCAAAATTTAGAAATGAGTCGCACATTCAAACATGGATGTACAGGATTGTGATGAATTTATGCTATGATTATTTCAGGAAGAGAAAAAAAATAACATTTGTTTCAGAGCAGGAACTTTTTGACCCTGAGGCAGGTCAGGAAAGTTTGCAAAATATCAGTAACAGGGATGCTGATGAAATAAGCCAGATGAGAAGGCAAACTCTTCAACGGGCGCTTGAGCATCTCACTGTGAGACAGCGTACAGTGTTTAATTTGAGGATATATGAAGAACTTTCCTATGAGGAAATTGCGAAAATTATGAAAATAAAGGTGGGAACAGCCAAAGCGACCTTCTTTCAATCAGTTGAAAAAATAAAGACAATTATGAAGGAGATGGAGAAAAAATGAATTGTGAACAAATAAAAAAGAAACTTGTTGATTATGCTGATGGCAGTGTCAGTAAGCCAGAACAGAATCAGATTCAGTCCCATCTTGCAGAATGTCCGGCGTGCAGGAAAGAATTTGAAACTTTGACAGAGATTGTGGTTACTGCCAGAAGTATAAAAGTTCCTGAGCACGATGAAAATTTCTGGAATGTGAAGTATCAACAGGTTATTGATAGGGCAGAACATCGACAACACAGGACTGTTTTCATCAAAAAGCTCAGGTTGGGTTTTGGGGTGGTAGGGATACTGCTGGTATTGTTCGGATCAAGGGTTTTCATTGGTAAAAATGCTCCTGTTCGGTTTCCTGAAGTGTCTGAGGTGGCTTACAACGTGCCTGAGGATGTGCTTTCAGAAAACAAACTGCCTTTTTCAATTGACGAATTGAATAAGGTGGTTGACTTGCTCGGTCCAGAAGACCATATGATGATTCTTTCTGAATACTTGCGTTGACATCACAATCAAGTATACAATCATTATATGGAAAAGAAAATTATCAATCTTCCATCTCCCTTGTTGAAAACCAGTGTCTCTGTTGAAGAGACATTTTACAGAAGACATTCAACCAGGTCCTTCAGAAAAATTCCGTTGACTCTCAACGAGGTCTCTCAACTTCTCTGGGCTGCATACGGAAAAAACGCATATGGTAAGAAAACTGTTCCCTCAGCAGGCGCAGCATATCCTTTTGATATCTATCTTGTGGCTGGACAGGTGGAAAAGATTGAAGCCGGGTTGTATCTTTATGAGGCAGAAAGGCACGTGTTGATACCCGTAAAACAGGGTGATTTGAGAGAACGACTTGCTATTGCGTCACATAACCAGGAATTTATAGCGCATGCGCCTGCTACGATTGTTCTTGTGGCTCAATTTACCCGTACCACTGCACTTTACGGAACAAGGGGCGAAAGATATGTGTTGCTTGATGCAGGACACATTGGACAGAATGTTTCGCTTCAGGTTGAAAGTATCGGGCTGGGGACATGTATGATTGGTGCATTTGATGATGAGCAGGTCCTGGAAGTACTGGGCGTTACTGGCAATGTTGTGTATATGATGCCAGTGGGCAAACCATGAGAAATAATGAAATTGCTGATGTCCTCGACAGTATTGCTGATGTCCTTGAATTTGAAGGAGAAAATGTTTTTAAAATCAATGCCTACCGAAAAGTAGCAAGAAAAATCAGAGAAATTCCAGAAGACATTGAACAATTGTATCAAGCCGGCAATTTATCAAAAATTCCTGGCATAGGAAAAGGTATTTCAGAGCATATACAGGAATACCTTAAAACCGGCTCAATTGCAAAATATAAAGAAATCCTCTCCAAGGTGCCATCAACATTTGTTGAAATGATGAAAATTCCAAATCTCGGTCCAAAAACCCTTAAACTTCTTTATGAACACTTTAAGATTCAAACGGTTGAAGATTTGAAGAATGTTCTGGAAACACAGGAAGTTCAAAATTTGCCGGGTATGGGCGAAAAAAAGATAGAAAACATAAAAAAGGGAATACAATTATATCTAACAAAAAGGATCCATCAAAGAATTTCTCTTGGTATTGCACTACCGGTTGTTGATGAGATTGTCAGATATATGCAACCTGTTTGCGAAAATATTTCTCCATGCGGTTCATTGAGAAGAATGAAAGAAACCATTGGTGATATTGATATCCTGTGTACAGCAGACAACAAAGAAAAAGTGGTGAAAAAATTTGTCAGTTACCCTGGGGTTCAATCAATCATTGCTGAAGGAGAGACAAAATCATCAATTATTGTAAAAGACCATATGCTTCAAATAGACCTTCGGGTTGTTGAACCAGATTCTTATGGCGCTGCGTTGCAGTATTTTACAGGTTCAAAGGAACATAATATTAAATTGCGCACGATTGCAAAGGAAAAGGGATTGAAAATCAGTGAATATGGGGTTTTTAGAGATGACGAGAAGATTGTGGGCAGGTCAGAAGAAGAAATATATAAAATGTTCGGGATGCCCCTTATTCCACCAGAATTAAGGGAAGACAGGGGAGAGATAGAAGCAGCCATTGCCGGCAAACTGCCAGACCTTGTCGAACACGAAAATATTAAAGGAGATTTTCATATCCACACAAATTATTCTGATGGAGTCAGTACCATTGAAGAAATCGTGAAAAAAGCAATCAACATGGGGTATCAATTCATTGGACTGTGTGATCATTCTCAAACAAGCAAGTTTGCTGGCGGCCTTACTGTTGAAAGATTAAGGGAAAGAAATAGAGAAATTGACAATATTGCCAGCAAATACCCGCAGATAAAAATTTTGAAAGGCGCTGAAGTTGATATACTTGGTGATGGAAGTATGGATTATCCAGACGAAATCCTTGCTGAACTGGACTTTGTTATTGCTTCAATTCATCAGGGATTTAAGAAAAATGTGACTGAACGAATGATAAAAGCAATGGAGAATAGATATGTTGACATTATCGGACATCCCACAGGTAGATTGATATCAAGCAGGGAAGGTTATGATGTTGACATAGATGCAGTGATTGAATACGCAGGTAAAACAGGCACTGCACTTGAAATCAATGCCTACTATGATCGGCTTGACCTCAATGACATCAATGTGATGAAGGCAAAAGAGCATAATGTGATGGTCGCAATTGGAACAGATGCTCATAATATAAAAATGATGGAATATATGAAACTCGGGATTGCTGTTTCAAGAAGGGCATGGCTTGAAAATAACAATATCTTGAACTGCCAGAAACTTGATAATATGTTTATCAAAAGGAAAAAGACAAAAACTGAGTAAATATCCGTTTTATGATTTCTTGCAGTATGGTAAAATAACCTGTTACTTAATTCTTCAATCAGGTGAATCTATGTCTAAAGAAACATTAACGATACTGATACACCCTGGACGACTCGTATTTGTCATAGAAAAAATTGCCGAAAAAAATAATAATTCAGGAACTTCTGGAGGTTATCATGGTTGCAAAGGTGCTTACGGTTGAAGGGAAATCAATTGCTGAAGTATGGGAAAAAAGTGTGATGGTGCTATGG
>DAONMJ010000085.1:0-6052 GCA_035392545.1 bacterium | reverse complement strand
GGGCAAGACCAACAAGCACCACGCCTATCATGTATTCTGGATAATGTCTTAAAAATAACACTGCCAGAATAAACATTACCAGAGGACCAACAATCCAGTTCTGAATCAGAGAAATCGCAAGAAGTCTTTTGTTACTGAAGATTTTGCCCATTTCTTCGTATTTGACCTTTGCAAGCGGTGGATACATCATCAGTATCAGACCTATTGCAATAGGAATATTTGTTGTTCCAACTTGAAATTGATTCCAGAAATCAACAATACCTGGAAACAAATACCCTGACAAAACACCTACAGCCATTGCAAGAAAAATCCACAGCGTCAAAAGACGGTCCAGTAGAGAAAGTTTTTTCTGTTCCATATTGCCCCCCTATTTTTTATGCTTGTTAACACAGCGGTTCTTCTTAATCCTTATGCCTGTTATTTTTTCATGTTTCAATGTGTTAAAAATTTGTTGCAGAATTTGTGTTATCAAGTCATCAGATGATTTTTGTATTCTATAATAAACCCACTCTCCTTTTTTCCATCCACAAACAAGTCCTGCTTTCTTCAGGATACTTAAATGCCGTGAAACTGATGGTTGAGATGTCCCTATTTCTCTTTTGATATCACACACACACAAAGAACCATTTTCAAGCAATTTAATAATTCTCAACCTGTTTCTATTTGCAACTGCCTTATAAATCTTTTCAAGGTACTGAATTTTTTCGTCGGCCATGTGTCCTTAGGATATAACAAAACTGTTATATGGTAGCATGAAAATATTTGCTGTCAAAAATCTAAAAAACTTGAAACCCTGTGCGGTTTGAATGCATCTATAATATTGAAAAAAAAGAAAAAGGAGGTGGTAATTATGGCAAAACTGGTTAAATGGGAACCCTTCAGGGAGCTGGATGAAATAAGAACAGGTTTTGACAGGTTGCTTGACAGATTCAAAACAGATTTTTACGGTGATCATATATGGTCTCCTGCGGTTGACATCACAGACACTGGAGATAGCATTGTCGTCAAGGCAGAGGTCCCTGGTTTTGATAAGAAAAACATCAGTATCTCTCTTGCTGGAGACACAATTACCATCTCTGGCAAGACACAGGAAGAGAAGGAAGAAAAAAAGGCACATTACCTTTATAAAGAAAGAGTGTCTGGCAGTTTCACCAGGTCCTTCACTCTGCCAGTACCTGTGGACCGCAATAAAGTAAAAGCAACCTGTAAAGATGGTGTCCTTGAGATTGTGCTCCCGAAGGCAGAAGAAGCAAAGGCAAAAGAAATCAAGATCGACGTTGAGTAATATGAAAGGTGGCCGGTCAATCCGGCCGCCTTTCATTCAAGAGATTTCAAAAAATCCTCTGGTATTCTAGCAGCAAATACATGACAGATTCCAAATGGATCAGCATTGAAAATCACATTTTTATTGTCAGCAGTCATATAGGGGTGAGGATGAGATGCAGCAGCGCCGCCACCCTGTGCACCACAATTTGAAACAAGGGTCCTGTACTTACCTGTTTTTATGTTCCCGACGACAATTTCAATTGGTCCTGGAATAGCATTCTTATACGAATCACAAACAAAATACGTACCACATTTTGATATATTGACATGGTTGAACAGATGTTCAGGTGCAGAGAAAATAAATGGTTTTTCATCATCAGGACCAACAATAACAAAATTTCCCTGCCTGTGGCGGCTGTCATGAACCTGTTTGAATCGCGCTGATGGTTCTTCTTCACCCATCGCAGGCCATCTCACTGTTAATCCAATTTTACCTGTGTGGGCAATCCAGCCAGAATGTCCTGTTGAACCCGCAGTATAAGGGGGACCTACCTTTAACTGCCTGAGATTCAGGCCGTCAATGTCTATAATAAAGTGTGTTGTGGCTTCTAATGTTGACTCTCTGGATTCAATTCTGAGACCATCAGAACCCAATCGTTGTGTTCTGTTGTGCTGAACAAGAATATCTCTGCCACCAACAAAATCAAACTGAACATGGCTCAAAATATCTACATGTCTGAATATCACCTTCCATGTTTTTTCTTTCATATCCAGCCGAATGATCTCAGAATCACCCCCGCGATTTCTTGAAACACCAACAAGATATCTGTGGTCAGGAGACACAGAGTCAAAACACATTCCTTCAGGTAAATCGCATCGTGTCATAATAATTTCTTTCTCAAGCGTTACAATATTGACCCGCATAAGTTCCCTGTTAGGCCTTAAATAATAAATCCATCCAGACCAGGCAGATGTTCCAACAAGCAAACCTGATACCTCTGGCTCTATTAAAGCAACCTTCAGTTTTTCGATGTCAGCCACACATAATTGATATGGCGGAATTCTGGGGTCTGGCCCAAAACTGCGGGTATAGGCAATTCTCTTACCATCTGGGCAAGTGTATGGTTGTTCACAATAAATATTGATATTATTCATCACAGAACATGTCAATCTTGTAATCAGTGCTCCGCTTACAGGGTCATGTTTCAGGTCACACGCTTCTGACTGCCAGAAGATTTTCATTTTTTTCCCTTTTTTAAAGCAAAATTTTTGTATGGACTAAAAACACATTATAATAACTCTGACCATGCAGTCAACTTCAAGGAAAAGAAATGATTGAAAAACCTATTACTTTTCAAAGTGGTAGAAGTCAAATTGTTGGCATCTTACATCTGCCAGATAGAAAAACTACTTATGAAAAATTTCCTGCTGTAATTTTTTGCCATGGTTTTTCAGGCAACAAATCTGAAAGTCATTTTATTTTTACAAAAACTGCAAGACAGATTGCTTCCTGTGGACTGGCATGCTTGAGATTTGATTTTATGGGCTCAGGCGACAGTGCCGGTAGTTTTGAAGAGATGACTCTTGAAACAGAAATTTTTGATGCATTTCAGGCGTATGAGTATCTTGCTGGTTTACCATTTATTAATAAAGAAAACATTGGGATTCTTGGTCTTTCCATGGGAGCAATTCCAGCAGTCATTGTGGCTTCAAAAATCCCTTTAAAATCTTTATGTTTGTGGGCGCCTGTTGCATACCCTGAAGAAATCTCAAAAAAAATCCTGACTGCAGCAGTAAGAAAAAAACTTCAACAACAAGGCACAGCGTATCTTAATGGCGCTGGTCTCAGAATAGGCAAACACTTTATCAATTCTCTCAAAAAAATAAACCCTGTTGAAGCCGCTTCAAGGTTTTGTGGACACACCCTTATTATTCATTCAAAGGATGACCCTACTATCAACGTTTCACATGCATTAGCGTATTACAAAGCATTTCACAATGCTGCCATTACAAAACGTATGATTATTTTGGAAAAAGGCGGTCATACTTTTGTCACAGAACAATCAGAAAATATTGTAATTCAGGAAACAGCAAGTTCCTTTACTCAAACCTTGATTACTTAATAAATCTTACTATCACAAATTTATAGATAACAAACAAAATTACAAGAAAAACTATAATCTTAATGAGTTTTGCAATACCAGTCCAGCGTGCACCTCTGTAAGAATCCCTCTGCTGCTCAATCTGTTTCATTCTTTCTGAATGAATTTTCGCAGTTTGAGCGCATTCATCACTGCAAAAAATTCCTTCTTCTGTCACTTTTCTACAGGAAGAACACAAAGGCCTTCCGCATTGCTTACATCTTGTGACTGCAGGCCTACCTGTGTGGAAAAAACAATCAGCCTTTTTTCCCTCCTATGTCTTTATTAACAATTATAAAATTTTATTCAGTTCAGGTCAAAAACACTTTTTCAAACAATTTTGAGTTTGTATTTAATACAGTTACAATATATTTTAAATGAAAATCGCACATGTTATTACACGCATGATTATTGGTGGCGCCCAGGAAAATACACTTGCCACAGTATCTGGTCTGAAACAACGAGGACACGAAGTTATCCTCATATCAGGTCCCTCAAGAGGTCCAGAAGGAAGTATGCAGAAAGATATTGAAAAAACAGACGTGTATCTCATCATCATCCCTGAACTTGTCAGAGACATAAGTATCTGGCATGATGTGATTGCTTTTTTTAAACTGGGTCAGATATTCAGAAAACACAGGTTTGACATTATTCACACCCACAGTGCAAAAGCAGGTTTTATTGGAAGAATCGCAGCAAAATTTTTCTCAAAAAAATCAAAAGTTGTCCATACCCTTCATGGCTCAAGTTTTCATCCCTATCAAAATGCTTTAGTGAGGTATTTTTATATCCTGTGTGAAAAAATCGCAAGCAAATTCACAGATTACTTTATTTCAGTCAGCAGTGTAATTCTTGACAATCACATTAAGCGCGGTATAGTGAGAAAACAGGGTCATTCAGTAATAAGGAGTGGTTTTCAGGTTGAAGAATACAAACAGGCCTATCAATTCCGCGAAGAAGTAAGAAAACAACTTGGTCTTATCAATAAAAACATTCTCATTGGTATGATAGGAAGACTGTTCCCATTAAAAGGGCAGGAATATCTATTAAGGGTTTTTGCAAAAATATCTGATGACTATCCTGATACACATCTTATGCTTGTGGGTGATGGCATTTTGAGAAAAGATTTTGAAAACTTTGTAAAAGCAAATCATCTGCAACAAAGGGTTCACTTTACAGGTCTTGTAGAACCAGAAAAAATTCCCTTGTTTGCTTCGTCCATTGACATTGGTGTTCATACAAGTTTGAGGGAAGGACTTCCAAGGGCAGTGGTTCAAATTCTTGCTGCAGGAAGTCCTGTTGTTGCATTTAACATTGATGGTGCAAAAGAGGTCATTCAAAATGGAATCAATGGATTTTTAGTCCCTGCCCGCAATGAAGCCATGCTTGAAGAAAAATTGAGACTTCTTATAGAGCATCCTGAAGAGAGGAAAAGAATGGGTATTGCTGGACAGCATATGGTGTTTGAAGAATTTTCCACTGAAAAAATGGTTGCAAAAATTGAGAAAGTGTATTTTAATATAATTGAAAAAAATAGTTCGCATTACAGAAAGGAACCTGATGAAGGATGAACTTGTAGTACCGCCTATACTTGAAAATCTCAGCATCGTTGCAGAATTCCTGCAGGAAAAAATCAAAGAAACCCACCTTACATCAAGAAAAGCTTGGGAATTGTTGCTTGTGACAGATGAAATATGCTCTCATATTATTCATTTCAGGAAATACGACAGTACTATGGGCAAAATGAGAATTCTCTGGGAAGGATTGCCGGATAAGGTCGTTGTTACCATAGAAACTTCTGGCATACCTTTCAATCCCCTTGAGTTAAACTCTATGGATAATGTAAAAGAGGAAGAAGAAGAATCCCTTGGTGGAATGGGAATACATCTTGTCAAACAGATGATTGACGAGATTGACTACAAAAGAACAAATAATAGCAATATCCTGAAAATCACAAAATTGAAAAGGTCGCGTAGGAACAGGATAAATAACAAGAATAATTTATAGTAATTTTGTTTTGACTGTCCTTAAAACATCTCCTGCAAGATACAGAGAACCGCAAATGACCCTTGGTTCATTACCTTTCATCGCCAGAAGTTTTTCTAATGCCTGTGATGGGTTTTCAATTATTTCAACATCTGCTTCAGGCATTATTTCCTTCATTTTTGAAAAAAGCGTGGAAGGTGGTAAACTTCTTGTAGTTTGAACCTGAGTAAAAATAAATTTTTTACCAATCTTTGAAAGTATTTTCACCATAGTGTCCCAATTCTTGTCTTTGAGAATGCCAACAAGAAAAATTGGTTTACTTTCAGGGAAATACTGTTTGAGCGCCTGTTTCAAAGACAAAATCCCAGCAGGATTATGCGCACCATCAAGTATCACAAAAGGGTTTTCTGAAAGCACCTGAAATCTTGCTGGCCATAAAGTATTTTTCATCCCTTTAAGTATGGCACTTTCATTTACAACAATTCCTTTTTTATTCAATAACAAAAGGGTTTCAATTGCGACTGCAGCATTATGAATTTGATGTTTACCAAACATCTTTATGGAAATATTGGTAAGTTTCTTGATACCTGTGAAATTGAAACACTGCTGTTTGGGAAAATCAACATCAATTAATCGTGCTGAAAAATCTTTTCCATAGA
>DAONMJ010000084.1:0-6309 GCA_035392545.1 bacterium | reverse complement strand
TTCCAGCGGCTGGCCGACCCGAGTCGCAGTGGGAGACGAGGGCGCCGATTCCTCCGTCGTTTGAGTTAAGATTTTTGTAGTGATTCCGGAAAACATCTAAAGGATTGCGATAATTGACAAATGCCTAACGTAATTTACCTTCCAGAAACAGGAAAAGCGGTCTTTGTGGGTGACACCCACGGAGATCTGCAAGCATCAAGAGCCATCATCAAACAGTATGCAAAAAAAGAATATTATGTGATTTTTCTTGGTGATTATGTTGACCGTGGGAAAAAAAGTCGTGAGAATATTGATTTTCTCATTTCTGCTCAGAAAGAATACTCGAAGATAATTTTGCTTGCTGGCAACCATGAGATGAATGCAATCGAACCAGTGTCGCCCTCTGATTTCTGGGAATCCCTTAGTAAGGAGGAATCTGCATATTATACTGATGTATTCAGAAATTTTCCTCTGGCGGTTTCAGGAAACGGATTTATCGCTGTTCATGCCGGGCTTCCTGACTTGCCATATCTTGACAGTTGGGATAAAATAACCCCTGGAGGGGACAACTGGATGCGAATACTCTGGGCAGATTTCAGGGAAAAAGAAGGGGAGTGTCTTGGTGTTCTTTGTGGACGAATAAAACTTGGCAGAAATTATTTTGAACGAATAATGAATGCAATCGGGAAAAATGTACTGATGCGTTCTCATGATCCTTATGCTCCTGAAAGAATGTTTAATAATCGCTGCCTCACACTTTTTACCTCTGCTTCGTATGGTAAATTCAGACAGATTGCTATTGTGGACCTGTCCAGAAAAATTCATTCTGTTGATGAGATTGAACTGATTTCCTTTTAATCATGGCGAGAAATTTTTCGGAATACTATCTTGCGGAAAAAATAGGAGTTGGCGCATTTGCAACTGTTTATAAGGCGTATTCTCAGTTGCAACAACCAACATACGGGAAGGTTGTTGCCATTAAAGTTCTCAATGAAAAAATTTATGGTGCCAGTGAAAGCAAGGTTATAAGGCAGTTTGAAAGGGAAGCAAACATTGCCATGCAATTGAATCACGAAAATGTCGTGAAGGTTTATAACTGGGGTAAATTCAATGGAAGATATGCAATGATTATGGAATATGTTGATGGGAAAAATCTTAATGAATTCATTCACGAGCCAGGGAAATATAATTTTTCAGCACTTGTTGAAATAGGATATAAAATTGCATGCGGTCTTATTCATGTACACAGTCATGGAATTGTTCATAAGGATATAAAACCTGAAAATGTTTTGATATCAAATGATTTAAAAACTGTGAAAATTACTGATTTTGGGATAGCAAAGGTGCCACGAAGATGGTGGCAGCGCGATCTCTTTGATAGGGCAGGCAGTGAAAGGAGATTCAGCCATATTTCTTATGCAGCGCCAGAACAAAAATCAGGACATTCTGACGCTCGTTCGGATATATTCAGCTTAGGTGTTTTGATTGATGAGTTAATTACTGTTAAACTCACTATTCCTGAAATTCCAGGAAAGAATGATCAGGATTACTTCAGGAGAATTTCAGAAGTAGTGTTTAAATACAGAAAAACCCAAAAATTGCTTTCTGAATATCTTTTGATTCCCGACCAGTTTAAAGAGATTCTAAAAAGAGCGACACACGATGATCCTGCCATGCGATACCAGACAGCCGAGGAATTTGCTTTTGCACTTTCAAGATTTATCGAACATACTGATTCATCTCATATCAATGAGAATTGATGCCAGACATGCTATGGCTTTTCCCTGACCAATTTCTCCAAGACCTTCCATCGTTTTTGCTTTGATGCCTATCTGAGAAATATCAATATCAAGAAGGGTCGCAATATTCTTCTTCATCAGTTCATACCATTTCTTCAACTTAGGATTTTCTGCAACTATTACAATGTCAATGTTCAAAATCCTTGCTTTTCTCAAAACAAGAATTTTGTAATAGTGGTCAAGTATCCTGTCGCTTTTTATTCCACTTATAGATTCGTCAGTATCAGGAAAGGTTGTTCCGATATCATCCTCTGCAAGGGCTCCTGCTATTGCGTCGCTGATGGCATGCAAAATCACGTCTCCGTCACTGTGACCTTTCAACCCAAGGTGATATGGAATTTCTATTCCCCCAAGGATTAATTTCCTATCCGGTTCCAACCTGTGTACATCAAAACCCAATCCTGTGCGCATATATGCAAATATACCAGAAAATTTTCATTGGTCAAGTATCCAATTTCCGTAATTTCAATTTCGTTATAAAATAGTTAAGTGGAAAAAAAAGCGATTTTTCAATCAGTGAGTTTAAAATGGAAGGCATTCGATAGGCTTGATGAAAACAACCTGATCAATCTTACAAGATTAGGATACAAAAAGCACCACGAATTTGATGTGCCAGAGGGCGTATGGCAGGTATTTTGTCTTGAGAAGAAAATAGAAGAAGATATTCTGTCACAGAAAAAAGAAGAAATAGTCTTGTTTTTTGCGATTTTTATTTCAAAATTGCATGAAAGAAAATTTCCTGTTTCCGGAATATGCGACAATCCGGACGAAGTCATAACTGGATTAAAATACCTTTCATCTTTCGTATTCACTGATAATGATAGAAAATTTCTGTCCAGTAAATTGACAATTGAAAATGCCCAGGATTACGGTTACATCAGGGGGCTCATTGCTGGAATAATCCTGATGTTGATTGACATTATACCCTGGCACATCGGTAATTTCAGACCGCAAGGTGTACTTTCCACTTTTCTCGAGTATACAAGAATTGTGTACTACGGAACGCCCGGTTTTGCCATTGTTGTTGGAATGGCTGCCATCGGAATTTACTTTACTGTTCTTTTTATTCTGTTGCCTATACTGGCTGGCAATTTTTTCCTTTTTAAGGCAAGGAAGAAACAACAAAAACAAATTTCCATAATGCCCGAATGTCTTGCTGACTTTGAATATGGTAAGGATGCAGAATCATCCTTAAATGAACAGCATTTGTCACGTGTCAACAATCTGAAGAGAGATGAAATTTACAGAAGGGTATCCACCCTGTGGCAGAATTTTAAGAGAGAGGACTTTTATGAACTGTACGATATCTTTAGAGACGGGCTGTTAGCGCCCGAAGTAATTTACAATCTGCTTGAAAAAATTACCAGAAATTGCCCGGATTTTGATTTTAAAAAATTTCTTAAGATTATGATAGATATCATGAAGAGGGACACAGAAGTTGTAATCAAGGTTTCAGATAAAAGTCAGGAGAAAACATGAACAGGTCCATTCAAAAAAACCTGATCGTATTTTTCATGGTTTTTATCCTTACCGCCGCAGGTTTAACCCGGGAACAAAAACAACAATATGTTGAATGCGAGATGTTCCCGATTCCGGAATCAACACATAATGGAAGTGGTTATACAGCAATTGAAGTGGGAAAGGATGGCAATATTTATGTTGGCACTGCATATTATGGTTCAAGCGCCCATCTGGTCAGATTCAATCCCCGAAAATTAAAATGGGACGATATCATTGATGCTCACAAAATTACAAGGGAAACTGGAACAGGTCTTGATTCACAAAGTAAATTCCATGCAAAAATTCTTGTTGATGCAGATGGGACTATATGGGCAGCAACAAAACAGGGAAATGAAAATTTCATAGAAAGGCCTGAATTCGGAGAAAATCCCTCAGGGTACCCGGGTGGACACCTTTTTTCATTTAATCCAAAAACAAACCAGGTGATCGACCACGGAATTCTACGTAAACAGGAAGGCATTATGGGAGGTTCTATTGATAAAAAGAGGAAGAAATTGTATTACTGGAGCGATCCAAAACAGCACTTCCTTATTTACGATATTGAAACCGGTTCATTGAAAGACCTTGGAACCACCGGAGGATCTCCAAGGTACACTGCAATAGATTGGAAGGGCAGGGTGTTTGGTACAGGCAGGCCCGGTATTATATGGATGTATGATCCTGAAACTGATAGATTATATGACCTCATTGTAAAAATTGAGGGCCCCGGTCAATACAAGGACCCTTACGCAATGGTGGCTTCTTCTGATGGCAAAAAAATTTTCGCGTGTGCGATAGGTGGCGAGTATGTGATGGAGTTTGACCTGTCAACAATTTGTTTTACATCTGCATCAGAAGATGCTGATGGTTTTATTATTTGCAGGCATGTCGGGAAATCGTATCCTGAAAACGAAAAGAAACAAGGAGATCAGCATACTGGTGTTCTGGGCAAGGATGGTTGTTTTTACTTTCCGAATGTAATTGACAAAACACCGTATCTGATGAGATACAATCCTGAAAAAGTAAGGGTAGAATGTCTTGGAATTATCAGAATAAAAGGAAATCCAGACCTTAAACCACTTTATGCGCAGGGCGCCTGTACCACTACCGATGGCACAATTTATATGAAATTTATCTCTGCAGGCGCAGGAAAACTGATGCCCTATTCAATTGTGAGGTTCAATAAATTGAGTACAAAACCAGGTATTTGAGTGGTTAATATGAGAAAAATATCTTTTATCGTTTTTTCCATCCTCCTGATTACGTTTTCTTCTATTTTCTGTGAAGAAATAATAAATTTCGCACTTGATATACTCAATCTTCCCTTTCCTCCTTACCAGAGGAATGTTGTCAAACTGATTGAAGCACCAAACGGTTTGATTTATGGAATTACATCCGCACCAGGAAATTCATCTGGTAGAATCTTCGTTATTGATAAAAATTATAAAACACATGAAATTAATCGGCTTCCTGACGATGTTCTTCAGGTAGACAGTGTCATTTTTAACTCTGATATTACCTGGACATGGGATAAAACCCGCAGGAAAATTATCGCCCTGGATAAATCTGGAACTTTGAAGGTTTATGACAAAAATGGACCTGGTAAAGAAATTTTGAAGATTGCAGGTACCAGACCGTATGAACCCCAGGGTTTTCAAATTTCACGAGCATTTGTACAGGACACAACGGGTAATTTATATACTGCTGGAAAAGACGGCATCATGTTCAAATTTAATCCCGAAACACTGGAAATTAAGAAATTACAGGCAAAACTTCCAGCGATAAAGGGAAGAGAACCATGGGCAAGTCTTGATGCTGCTACAGTCGGAAACGATGGTACAATCTATCTTGGAACTTTTGATGGTTACATTGCTTCCTTTAATCCTGAAACAGGTACACTGATTAACCTTGGAAAACCACTGAGACAGCAGCGCATTCAGTCGCTTGTTTTTTTCAATGGCATCGTTTTTGGAATAGGTGGGGAATCTGATGGTCTTGCCCGCTGGTTCATCTATGACCCTTTAACAAGAGGTTTTAATCTTGGAGGAACATTGAAAAGCAAAGAAAATAAATTAATATACGAACCAGTTAACGCAATGATTGCTACAAACGAAGGAGTTATTATTGGAAGTTTTTCAGGAAGATTGGGCTCTCTCTTCATTATCAAAACAGGAAAGGAAAAATGAAAAAATATCTTTTAATTTTCATGTTAACCATAATTATCACGGGTACATGCTTCCAAACAGGGGCTCAGACAATGACAAAGAAAATTCTTATTCGTGATTATTTTGAAGATTGGACTGCAGACTTCAACACATCTATTTGTGGTGAAAAACTTACTCTTAGGAATTCAGTTTTATATCAAGATGAAGAAGGCCAGACGCATTATGCCAATATAGAAAGATTGAATACGGGAATTGTTGCAAAAAAACAATTTCTATTGAAAAACCCTGCGTGTACAAAATCTGAGCTTTTCGTTTTTCGGGGTACAGGGCTCAATCTTTTATGTAACGGAGTAACCGTTGTTGAGAACAGGGCGCTACCATCAACAGGATGGCATGTCTGGAATATTCCAACAAAACTTCTGAAAACAGGGCTGAACGAATTTGTCTTCAGTGGCAGGGGAACACTTTTAATTGAACCTTCTCTTTATCCTAATCGATCGGCCCGTTCATTTGATGGCGGGCAAACATGGCATTTTGATACCCTTGGCATAAACAATGGAAATGGAGAGTATGTTGTAAGGTTAAGATTGCAGCAATACCCCGAGAAAGGCATTGCAACAAGTCCAGTCCATGATTTTTTATCTGCAGCAGACAATAACGTAATTCACGGAAAATATATTTCTACAGATAACATTCAGATAAAATGTGATGCTTCTGTGCCCGTCGGTACATCAGTGGAATTGAAATATAGAACAGGGAAAACCAGAAATTATTCTCCTGAAACATGGTCCACATGGAAGCCGTTGCGGAAAAAAACAAGCAATTTGTGGACCATAAACCAATCATTGAAGGAAAGATTTTTTCAA
>DAONMJ010000083.1:0-6342 GCA_035392545.1 bacterium | reverse complement strand
CAATGGTGACGATCTATGTGACCTTTCCTGAAGAAAAGATTAAGAAAGCCGCTGAGGACATAGAAAAAATGATTGAATCAAACATGGGCAGCAAGGCAATGTTTTGCAAATTAGTTCATTTTGTTTCCACGTCTGCTTTTGCCCAGGAGTCATCCGTAAGTTCAGAAATCAAAACAGATTCTCCTGCGATCAAGGAAGCCATCAATCAGATCAAATCGTGGACAGATGAACTTGCATCGTACAAAAAGGCAGGATATATCGGTGAGACAAAGGACTATCAGGTGGCAATTATTAAGTTGCCTGATGATGAGCAACTTGCGAGAAAAGTAAAGGAAATTGTTCAAAAAGAAAACAAACAGAGAAACATTATTCTTGAGGAAATTTTCCGGCTCAATAATGTCGCACCTGAACAGAAACAGACATTCAGAGAACTTTTTGCGAAAACAAAATTGAAAAATGTGAAACCCGGAGAGTGGTATCAAAACCCTGATGGTTCCTGGGCACAGAAAAAATGAAATTAGAACTTCTCAATGGTTGCGAAGCTTCGGCTGAGGGCGCGATATCTGCTGGTTGCAAATTTTACGCAGGTTATCCCATTACTCCTCAAAATAGATACCCGGAATACATGAGCGAGAGGATGGAGGAGGCAGGCGGGGTATTTATTCAGGCAGAGAGTGAAACATCCTCAATCAATATGGTATTTGGTGCGGCTGCAGCAGGATTCAGGGCAATGACATCGTCTTCAAGTCCAGGAATATCGTTGATGCAGGAAGGGATTTCCTATCTTGCAGGATGTGAACTTCCAGCAGTCATTATCAATATGAACAGAGGAGGTCCAGGTCTTGGAGATGTGACACCAAGTCAGTCAGATTACTTTCAATCAACCCGTGGTGGTGGACACGGAGATTATCGTACTATTGTTCTTGCTCCATGGTCATGTCAGGAAATACACGATTTTACCTATCTTGCTTTTGACCTTGCTGATAAATACAGAAATCCTGTTGTTGTTCTCGGAGACGGGCTGATTGCCCAGATGTATGAAACAGTGAGATTAAAACCAAGAAAGAAAAGATTTCCAAAAAAGCCGTGGGCTCTTGATGGATGCTCTGGAAGAAAGCCAAACTCACTGAAATCGCTTTTTCTCACTCCGGGTGTTCTTGAAGCCCATAACTGGAAACTTGCAGCAAAGTTTGCGAAAATGGAAAAACGAGAAGTACGGTATGAGTCCTATTATTGCAGCGATGCAGAATATCTCGTCATAAGTTTTGGCACATGCGCGAGAATTACAAAAGAGGCAGTTGAAAGAGCAAGAAGTGAAGGAATGAGCATTGGTTTTTTCAGACCCGTGACACTCTGGCCATTTCCATACTCACAACTTGCTGATTGCATGAAAAATACAAAAAAAATTCTTGTTGTTGAAATGAGTATGGGTCAGATGATAGATGATGTAAAAATCGCAGCCAGAAAATCAGATGCGAGAATCTTTTTCTATGGAAGGCCAGGGGGCGGAGTTCCAAATCCTGATGAAATTTATAAGGAGATAAAGAAAAAATGAAAGCCATGTACCAGAAACCAGAAAGTTTGACATCTGATGTTACAACCTATTGTCCTGGTTGCGGACACGGCATTATTCAAAAACTGATTGCAGAAGTGATTGATGAACTTGGTGTTAGAGAAAAAACCATTGGTATTGCTCCTGTGGGCTGTGCTGTCCTTTCTTATAATTTTTTTAATTTTGATGTCACAGAGGCAGCGCATGGAAGAGCACCTGCTGTTGCAACTGCAATCAAAAGATTATTTCCGACAAGAATCGTGTTTACCTATCAGGGGGATGGAGATCTTGCTGCTATTGGAACTGCAGAGATTGTTCATGCTGCTGCCAGAGGCGAAAATTTTTCTGTGGTTTTCGTCAATAATGCTGTCTATGGAATGACGAAAGGACAGATGGCTCCAACAACCCTGATTGGTCAAAAGACCACAACAACAACTGATGGTAGAACCCCCCAATCCCATGGTTTTCCTATTAAAGTATGTGAACTTTTACTTTCCCTTGATGGTGTTACATACCTTGAAAGAACAACAATTTCTGATATACCTGGAATTCTTGCTACAAAAAGAGCGATAAAAAAAGCGTTCTTATGGCAGATGAAAAATAAGGGTATGGGTTTTGTTGAAGTTCTTTCAACCTGCCCCGTAAACTGGAAGAAAAGTCCTTCAGAATCCATGAAGTGGATGAAGGAGACAATGGAAAAATACTACCCTGTAAAAATTTTTAAAGATCCTGGAATAAGTATATGATATTTTTTGTCCCACTATCAATAATGTTTTTGTTTTTTTTCTTTTTGATTCTGTTGTTCCTTTTTTTGGTTGTTCTTCCAATACAGGCAGTAAAAATTGCCCTTGAGAAAATAGGGTTGTCCCCTGTTGTTGCATTTTTTGTAATGCTGGCGTCCCTTGCTGGCAGTTTCATTAATATTCCTCTTGCTGTGCAAACACCAGGTGGTTTCGTTCCTGCGTTTTCTTATTTTGGTGGATTTTTAATAGATGTTCCCGCAGGTATCAAGGTAATCGCAATCAATGTGGGTGGCGCAATTGTGCCATTGTGTCTCTGTCTGTATCTTATTCCGAAGACAAAATTTCTTCCACTTTTTTTTGCCACACTTATCTCTGCATTGATATGTCATAAACTTGCAAGAGTGGTTCCTGGCATCGGAGTACAATTACCTGCACTGATTCCTCCTGTTGTTGCAGTATTTCTTGCGTTTTTATTTTCTCCAGGCAATAAAATCCCTGTGGCATACATCAGTGGGGTTCTTGGTGTTCTTGTTGGTGCTGATTTGATGAATCTTGGAAATCTTGGAGATTTTGCCGGGATGATGAGTATCGGTGGAGCAGGTGTTTATGATGGTATTTTTCTTGTTGGAATTATTTCAGCACTCCTTGCATAAAGTTCCTGGTATTGACAGATTTATGGAATTCCATAAAATGATATGTGAGAAAACCACGGAGGAATGATGATTAAAAAAAGTATTAACTTATGGGTTGCACCACCAGATTCAGATATTTATGATGTCCTTTCTGTTATCAAGGATGCTGGTTTTGATGCAGTAGAACCGAATCTTGATGAACAGGGGTATATGAATCCAGAAAGTACAGAAAAAGAGATAGAAGCCTTCAGGAATCGAGTTGAAAAAATTGGGCTTGAAATAGCCAGTGTCAGTTCTGGACTTCTGTGGAAGTACACGTTAAGCAGTCCTGATGCACAGGTCCGCAAAAAGGCTGAATCTTTGATAAAAAAACAGATTGAATGCGCAAAAATTCTTGGAACAGATGGTATCCTTGTGATACCTGGTGTTGTTCAGGCTGACTGGTCTGGTCAGCAAGACATAGTGTCATATGATGTTGCATTGGAGAGGGTCAGAGAATCATTGAACAATGTGATTGATTTTGCTGAAAAAAATAAAGTATGCCTGTGTCTGGAACCTGTCTGGAACAAATTTTTAATTAGCCCTGTGGAGATGAAAAATTTTGTTGAATCTTTTGGGTCTGATTATGTTGGGGTTTATTTTGACACAGGCAATGTAATGCTTTACGGATATCCTGAAATGTGGATAAGGATTCTTGGAAAACATATCAGGAAAATTCATTTCAAGGACTTTAAAGTTCAGGTTGGAAATCTCAATGGGTTCTGTATGTTGCTTGAAGGAGATGTGAACTGGCAACAGGTAATGAAGGCACTCAAAGAAATCAACTTTAATGGATACGCAACAGCAGAATTCTGGGCATACAAATACTGTCCTGAAACAGTGATTTATCACGCTTCAACCAGTCTTAACAGGATACTGAAACTGTCATGATCAACACAAGGCAGGACATTCTTGCCTTACTGCGAGGTCAAAGCACAGGTAGAATTCCAGTTTCTCTCTATAAAATTGACCCTTATGACGAAAAGAGTTTCTGGGCAGGACACACCAGTTTTCACCGGCTTCTTGAAAAGATGCGAAATGATTGCTACAATTTTTTCTTTTTTAGGCCTGCCACTGGCTTTTTCTTTTCTGCTCCTGGCTCCATTGAAGTGAAAGAAGACAGAAAACAGGACACAAGGATTTCAGAAGTGGTTACGCTCACCGTTGAGACAGAGAAGGGGATTCTCACCCGTTCTGCAAGAACGACAAAATTGAGCGCAGAACAATGGGTGTTGAAACCATGGATAACAAGCACGCATGACATAGAAAAATTCCTGTCATTACCCTATACTCCCTATGTTCCTGACTTAAGCCAGTTTCAGGAGAAGCAGGCACTTTATGGAAACAAATCAATGCCTGTCATTTCCCTTCCAGACCCTGCAGGTGTTGCAGGGACACTATTTGCGCCAGGAGATCTTGGAAAATTTCTGCTTGACGATGAAAAACAGATCGCGCATCTTTTTGAACTTTTTACCGAACGACTGGCAAATATTTACAGAACGATATCAATGCAGGTTCACAATGTAATTATAAGGATACGTGGAGCAGAGTACCTGACGCCTCCATCACTACCCGTTGAATATTTTCGGAACTATCGCGATGTGTTTGTTAATTATGTGATAAAGCCCGATACAAAGCTTATCAATATTCTTCGTTCTGGGAATTTGAATTATATCTGTTTTCACTGGCATGAGATGCGTGAAGACCTTTTACCCCATGTGTTGAAAATGGGTGTCGACATTCTTGAACCTGCCATCAACACTGTTGAATTTCCAATGACTGTTGCGAAGGTGAGGAAAATTATTGGGCCTGACATTACTCTGATAGGTGGACCTGCTCTTGAAGAAATTGAATTTCGTTCGTCTTATGAAATATCTCAAATCAGCAAGGACTCAATTGTTCAAAATGGAAGAAGCACAAAATTTATTCTCATTCCCTCAGGGGTGCCTTCTTCAATTCCATTAAGCAGTCAGACAGAAGAAAATCTTTTTGCCATGATAGATGCAGCAAAAAGTTTCACTTTTTAACATACATTAATCAAGCGCCACAAGTTTTGTTTCTTTGCTTTTCATTCTAACAGTTTTTCCATTTTGTAATGTTGCGATGGTGTTGATTTCTTTTTCACTTTGCGCCTTCATCTCTATATGGGTATCTGTCTTTTTTACTTCTATGTACACTGGTCCACATGGCGTTGATATTGTTGCATGAATACATGGATTGACCTGTGTCAGTATTGGTTGTATCTCAAGTTTGCCGTTTTTCCATCTTGCATTGATGGTATGTGATACTTCATATGGCAGGTTCTGCACAAACTTATTCTGTGTGTACCAGTGAACATGTCCACCCTGTCGTTCCTGGAAAAAGTGCTGGAAATCTTTTATGAATGTATCATAACATCTCTGCCATGCTTCAAGGTACTTTGTGTCTTTTGTCAGCAGTGTCATGAATGTCAGAAACCTTGCCTTATATCCTGACACACTTTGCCCTATAGGGTGTTTCTGATATGAATCAGGTTGCTTCCTCATAGCCCAGGGGTCGCCTGGATTGTCTCCATATTTGTACTGATATGCCCAGAAGTACTGTCCATCCTGCTGTATCTGACTGTTGAGAATAAACTGTGCCCGCCTATAAAGAAACTGTTCAACTTCTGTATCCTGTTTCTTTCTCATCAAATAATCTATCATCACATCTGATTCAAGAAGCGCCATCCAGGTCTTTGTGATTTCATTGGCTATGCCTCCCTGAAGTCCTGCTGCTCCTCCCTGGTCTCCTGTGGAGCCATCCTGCCTCATGCACATGATTACCCTTCTGATTCCTTCCCTTGCCTTCTCTAAATAACACATCCCCACATAATCCCATAAATACACCAAACTCCTTAAACTTGCTGCATCCCTTCCATATGTCCTTCTTGGCCAGTTGTGTTTGTCTATCTGATAATACCGTTCTGCTGCTGAGCGTGCGCAATCAAGAAGATACACATCGCCTGTCTCAAGATATCCATACACAAGTCCAACTGTCCTGTAAAGGGGTTGCGCAATGGCTCCAAAGGGATATGCCTGCATTCTTATGGTCTCTGTGGCATGGTCAAAGCCAATGTCTGCAAAATGATATGCTTCTCTTATTCCTATCTCAAGAAATTCTGGTCTGCCTGATAAGTAAGAATAAAACATCTGTACATAAGGAAGTTCCCCTTCCCACAGACCCCTGTTTAGTATAGAGTAATCAAAACAACCTTCTACTGTGTCTGCTCGTTTTATTACAGTGTCTTCCATCTGGTCAACCAACGTTGTTTTTTCATTTTTTGCAGGAAGGATGTCATCAACCCATAAGGAACCTGTAAGACCATACCACCAGTCAGGCACTATCAATCGTGTAA
>DAONMJ010000082.1:0-6631 GCA_035392545.1 bacterium | reverse complement strand
CATTCCTGTACCAATACCTCCCATTGGAAACGAAATGTAATCAAGATTTTTCCCTGTATAAATTGTTTTATCTTTTTTAATGTATCTCATTTCTGAACTCCTGTTGGTGGTGCTTCCTGTGATAGCAGTTTATCCTGTATTGCAATTTCTTTGGGTACCAAAAGGTTGTCAGGCGAAGGAGCAAGATAAGAAGGTATATTGAAAAACCATAATTGTCCAAGGGCGAGATATTTTACACTCCAGACCTTCCCATCAAGACCCTCAGGAACTTCGAGAGCCACAAATACATCGTCTGCCTCTATTTCTTTAATTTGCTTTCCATCTGGTCCATAGAATACATGTTTTGTTGGATTGTCAATAAAATACTGAAGTTGCTTTGTTCCCTTTGGAACGTAAAAATATAGCTGTTGCATATGTCCCATGTGGTGCAATGATACGCCCTTTTTTTGAATTATGACACATGGCATTTGCGGATTTGTTGTAAATCTAAATCCTGCACTGGAATCATCAATTGCAAGGAAATAAAGACCTAAAGTGGGTACAGAAACTTTTATCTGGTGTTGATTTCCATCGAGGGGAAGTTTTTCACTAACAATTGTTTTTCCTGAAGCGTCTGTAAGAATGTATTCAGCATGTTTTCGATTTCGATATGCTGCGATAATACCTGTCGTTATCGTAAATTCAAGGTCTTCTCCATTTCTGCTGTACATTGCGTACGAAACCTTACCCTGATACGCCTGACTCACTCCAGCTGAACTTTGAAAAGGAAAGTTAGCCGGCACGAGATTTTCAGAAAAAGTTTTCTCATTTACCTTTACCACTGGAAATCGTTGCAAATCCTTTTGAAATGATGCTTCGGTTTCTTCGTGAGTCACTGGAGTATTGTCAGCCCAGGGTTTTGATGAACTTTTATCCTGGTAGAAGGAAGTCCATGCTGGTTCATTGAAATCCTTGGCGGCTTTTGGAGCAAGATACTGATGTATTGCTTCCCAGTGATTCATGTACGTATAACGGGTTCTATATGTCCATGTAAGAACTTCAAGCATTAGGTCTTTCTTTTTATCTTTGTCCTTTGTATGTGTGTAGTCCCACCATAATCTCACATAGTGCATGTATTGTTTCAGGTGATCAAGCCTTGCCTGAATATCTGGTCTGTTTTTTGTAAGAGAACTTGCTTCATCCAAGTCACGCAATGCTTCTCCAATTAAGTTTTCGCATCTTAAAGGATTATTTCCAGGGTCTAATCTTTCATAATATCTCTTCATGACACCAGCTGCTGGTCCAAAAGCTTTTTGATAAAAATCTTCGCATAATGCATCCACATTTGTGTTGACATCCCACATTAATTTGCTTGTAATATAATATCCCAGACCATGGGGTCCCCAGTTATTACCACTCTCGCAATCAAGAGTCCTGCCGGCATTTTTATAATAAAGTGGGATCTGTTTCTTTAGATATGATATGTTTGCAGCTCTACCTCCAGGAACCATGTCCCAGTCCCACAGATAAACAGAAAGATATTCATAATAACCCATGTTCTGACAGTATTTCGGCCATATTTGCATCAGTTCTTCTGATGAATACTTGCCGTAGGTAAAACCTGCTGTTCTTTGAATCCACACATTTGGTTCAAGTGTAAAAGATGGTGGTTCAGAATGATCTGCATAGGCATAGAGTCCCACCAGTTTTTCAGGATATTTTTCTCTAATTGCTTTTGCGACCTCATTTGCCAGATAAAAAACCCTGTCTGAAACCGAGCCCATTTCGAGGCATTTTTCACATTCACAGTGTCCCAGTCCGTCTGAAGGCTCAACTGATACCATGTCAGCATCTGGATGCTTCTCGAAATAATTTAAAGCCCAGTTAATCACAATTTTTCTAACTTCAGGATTGCTAACACAAAACTTGTTTCCCTGCCTTTTCCCATTTGATAGGGCAAGATATTCAGGATGTTGCTCGAAAATTGCTTTATTGTCAGCAATAATTGTCTGCCATGCATGGCCGAAACTCACTTTTAATGACCCTCCCATTCTATTATGTCTCATCCATGCATTGTAATCTTCTGCGACTTTGCCAGTGTGTCTATCAAAAAACCCGAATCCGTACCATATCCGTCTTGAAAGGAAATTGGGTCTGCTATATTCTTCAACCCTCAGGGCTAAATTTTTTACTCTGGGAACAATTTCCCATTCTTTAGCAGGGAAAAACCATCTGCAACCAACCAATTCCAGGAAACGAAATACAGCGTGAGAAGTTCCCTGTTCAGTGGCACCTATTAGAACAAGCCGTTTTTTCTCACTTTTGATTGCGTATGCTTCTTTCCCATCAAAGATATTTCGTATCTCAAGTTTCTTTGCAATATCAGCATCTGGAAATTGTGCGACTGTGCCTACTATGATGCCAGTGCTTCCATCTCCTGTTTTTATTTCAAAGCTTGCTCCAGTGATTTTATTTAGGTATTCAGCCAGTTCATTGGCAAGTTTTTTCATATTTTCGCTCGCATTCTCTGAAATCACCACCGGTACAAGCGACTTTTCATTTTTTGCAATTTGGATGGTGTCAGCTGCGAGCAATACATGATTTGTCGTAAAAAATACAACAGAAAAGAAAGTTATTACGATAAGTTTTTTCATCATATGCAACTTTTGGTTAAGTGTTGACGGATTTTTAATATTTTATCACACTTAAGATATGAAAATGGTTTGGAGAGTTGAAATTAATGTTTCAGTGGTTATTAGATGTATCAAAAGGCAGGGTCTGTTCAGGTTTTTCTGTGTTAAGTTTCATAAAAATTTTTGAAGGTTTGAATGTGACTTTCCATCTTTCAGGTACAGGAATCTCTTCGCCTGTTTTCAGATTACGACCCTTTTTTGCTTTCATTCTTTTCACGTTGAACACACCCAGGTTTCTCAGTTCAATTCTTTCTTTTTTGAGAAGAGAATTCCTGACCTGCAGTATAAATTTTTCTACAACCATTCTAACAACTGGTTTGCTCAGGCCGGTTTGTTTTGATATCTCTTCTATGATATCTTTTTTGATCATATTATCCCTCCAGAATTTTTAGGATTTCTTCTGTTCTATCTTGGGGACCAATCATAGCAAAGCACGCATTTTTACTAAATATATCCCTGCACACGTTTTGAACGTCTTTTGCAGTGACATCCTTGATTTTGTTTTCAATTTCTTCTATGGAAAGCATTCTCTTTCTGGTTGCTTTTTGTTCACCTATCCACAGCATATATTCCATTGTATCTTCGAGCCCCATTAAGAATTGTGAAACAAGATATTCTTTTGCTCTCATCAGTTCCTCATCTGAAACCTTTACCTCCACAATGCAGTTCAGTTGGTCTTTTATGATTTTAACACATTCAAGCAGGTTTGCCGGAGTCAGTCCTGCTGATATAATGGCAGCGCCTGTATCATAATAGCTCTTTATATGACTTCTGATGTCATATACCAGAGCTCTTTTTTCTCTAACTTCATTGAAGAGTCTGCTACTCATATTACCACCAAGGATCACATTTGCCACAGCAAGAGGAAAGCGTTTTTCATCCTCTCGCGGATAGGAGTAAAAACCTATGCAGAAGTGGCATTGTTCTGTTTCTCTGGTTTTTATTTTGTATCTTGCATGTCCCTGATTGTTTTCAAATGGGACAAATTGACCCTTTTCGCCATCATGTATGTGCCCAAAAAATCTTTCTACAAGATTAATCAGATTTTTTTCCTCAAATTGTCCTGCGACGCTAATCGTCAGATTTTTTCCTGTATGAAATCTTCTTACATAGTCAATCAAGGACTGTCTGTCGATTTTTTTCAGGGTTTCAGGCGTGCCAAGCCCAGAAGTACCAAGAGGATGATTTTCAAACATCGCTGCATCGAGAAGGTCAAAAACATACCGCGCTGGCATATCCATGTACATATTGATTTCCTCAAGAATAACATTTCTTTCTTTATTGATTTCTTCGGGATCAAATAATGGGTTGGTGATCATATCCGAAAGAATGTCAAGACCTGTTTCAAGATGACGCTCAAGGATTTTTATGTAATAACATACGATTTCTTCTCCAGTAAATGCATTAAAACTTCCACCTTTTCCCTCTATGGCTTCTTTCAATTGGTTTGCCGATCTTTTTTTGGTTCCCTTAAACAAAAGATGCTCAACAAAGTGGGATATGCCTGAATGTTCCAAAGATTCGTATCTCACACCAGAACCAACAATGATTCCCATTGAGACCGAAAAACAATCGTGTCGTTGTTTGTAAATTACAGATGCACCATTACCAAGATTGATGGTTTGCCAGTCCATATCGTCTCCGTTAGAATATCTTGATATCCACTTGCACGGGTTCCACAATGATGTCGCTTTTTGAAACTTTCACCCTGCAATAGTGAAAAATGCTTTTGCCATCTTCTGGTGCAGGGACAAGAGTGCCACCTGCTCCACCTGAAATAACTTGTAAAATATTACCATATTTTTTTTGATAAAAAAGATGTTCATGGCCTGAAAAAATTGCTATGACATTATGACTTTCAAACAATTGTTTTAAGAAAACCGTTGTTTTTGTATCAAACGCATGTCCTGTAAAGACAGCAAACAGTGGTCTGTGCATGAAAATAATTCTGGATTGATATGGTTTTTTAAACTGTGTATTCAACCATTCCAATTGAGTTTCATTTAATGTTTCGCTATTTAAAAAGAGCAGCTGATATCCATTTTTTTCAACACTGAAAAACAATGGACCGATTTTTTTCTCAAAGGTTTTCCTCGCTTCATTACCCTGTTCAAGGTCATGATTTCCTGGGACTGTATAGATAGGTACTCTTAAACCCGATGTAATTGCCAGATATTTTTCTACTGCGGTTAAGTATCGTTGAAATTTCGCATCTCCTGGGAGCCCCACAATGTCACCAAGACAGACAGCAAATTCAGCGTCCTGTTCATCTGAGTTAATTTTTTGCACAATATTTTGAAGTAACTGTTCACTTATAGTTTTCTCGTCTTTCAGATGGCAGTCACTGAATATTACAAAAGTCAGTACTCTCTCACTTCCAGAACACGCAATGAAATATGATAAAGATATCAAAACCAGCAGTAGAAACCTTTTCATGTTATACGATGCCACCTTCTTCGGTCAATGAAATTCCTCTTAATTTCATATCAAGGCTGTGAGGATTTTCAGCATGCTCAAGTCCAATTTCTTTTGTTATAAATCCGTTTGTTATCAACTCATATAATGATTGTTCAAAATCCTGCATTCCTTCAGTTCTTGCCGCTTTGATTGCCTTGACAATTTTTGATTCCTGTTCTTCTACGATGAGCCTTGCAATTGTTGAGTTCATGAACATTAATTCAACAGCTGGTACCATCAGTATTCCTTCTTTGCAGGATGGTAAAAGCATCTGTGACATAACTGCCTTAAGATGCCCTGCGAGTGCTCTGCGAACTGAGGGGTGTTCTGAATGAGGATAAAAGTTCAAGATTCTATTAATTGTCTGGCTGACGTTTGAACTGTGGAGAGTGCCGAAAACAAGATGACCTGTTTCAGCTGATTGAAGTGCGAAGTCCACTGTATCCCTATCTCTTATTTCACCAACCAGTATCACATCCGGATCCTGTCTCACAACATACTTCAAAGCTTCTTTAAAGCTTGGAACATCGATGCCAATTTCTCTTTGATTGATAATAGCGAGCTCATTTTTGTAGAGATATTCTATGGGATCTTCGATACACATAATATGACATTTTCTAATTTTGTTGATACCATTAATAATTGCGGCAAGAGTACTTGATTTTCCACATCCGGTTGGACCTGTGACAAGGACCAGACCATTAGGAAAATTTGTTATGTTTTTTGCAGCCTCTGGTAAGTGCAAAAATTCAAAATCAGGAATTTTGTTGGAAATTCTTCTTGCAGCAAGTGCGATCGAGCCCCTTTGAAGAAATACACTCATTCTAAATCTTCCTATGCCGGGAAAACTGATTGCTGTGTCAACTGTACCCTTTTCTTCAAAAATTTTTTTGTCTCTTTCTGTAAGGACTTCGTAAACAATTTTTCTTAATTGTTCCTCAGAAAGTGGCGGCCAATCCGTTTGTTTTTCTATTTCACCTTTTATCCTGTAAGCGATATGGCAACCCGCTTGCAGGTGAATATCAGATGCATTTATCGACTCCATCACTGATAGCAGCTTCTTTAAATTGATTTCTGTTGTATTTGTCTGGTCCATTCCATCCCTCCATGGAAAAGTTTGTTATCTTATTAACATTAAATGATAATATCACAAAAGTTTTTTTTCACAAGTGATTTTTTCGAAATTTCCTACTTATTATTGGTTTTTCTTTAATATTACTGGCAGACTATCATAGTACGAAATTTGCTGATAGAAATTCTTGAATTCGAGATATTGTTCAGCACCAATTTCAAGGACATTCAGGCATAGTATCCTTTGATAAAATAACTTATGATCCTTGATTTCAAACTTGATGGAATACGATCCGAATTTATTTTCAAACTTTATATCTTCTGGATACACATCAATATCACATCCCGGTGGAAGTGAAAATAAGATTTCGTCCTTATTCATACTTTTGTAAGGAAATCTTATTGGGAAGATTCTCGTCTCCAGACTCACC
>DAONMJ010000081.1:0-6967 GCA_035392545.1 bacterium | reverse complement strand
TTGAGTTTGACTGGAAATACCTTGATAGCATTGAAACCTGGGTCAGTTCCCGCACAGGTTCAATTGCCCAGTGGTTTTACAGAATATTTACGCTTGGTCCAGGACAGGACTGGGAAATAACTTACATCATTTACCCTGTTGAAAAACTTATCAGCATTGATGGGGTATCATCCGGCATTGCCGGTTCATTAACCCTGGGGAACAACGTGATGGCTGGAAAACCTGTGGTGCGTGATGAACTGAAACCAGGCAGCAATATACCAGTGAAACTTGCGATTTACAGTCCTGCTGACAGGAAAATCCAGTACAGGATTCTGTCAAAATCGTCAGGGATTACCAGTGTGCTCAAACAGGGAGAACTGGAAATTTCCGGGTTCTCTACTGCAGAAACAGAGGTTGACTGGAGTGTTCCATCAGGTGATTTACTGGCTGTCATCAGTGCAGAAATAATGGAAAAAGGGAAACAGGTGTTACTTCTTGAACAGCCGGTTGAAATTGGTAGAAATATTGAATTGTACAGGGCAAGAATGCCTGTTGAAAAACAATCAGGGGAAAGCGCAGGATTTGTTCATAGCAGGCCACCTGTACCAGAAGAAGTGCAGAAGATAGATATGACATTTGTTTCTCCTCATGAGAAATGGGCAAAACCATATGCTGGTGGCACTACAAGGATGCTCTTTGTTTACCGTAACCATGTTCTTGTTCACCTTCGTGAGATTATGCAACGCGGTGACTTTGTTGTGTCCCTGCTTGCCACAACTTATGAAAAACCCTATGAGCAGATGAGGGAAATTCCTTCAAAGATAAAGGATTTTAAGCCTGATGTAATGTTTTTTGCGGCGTTTGACTGGAAATCAGGGTTTCCACCAGGAGTGATTGACATCATCAAAAACTGGGTATATCGTGGGGGCGGACTTTTTGTGGACGCTGATTTATCAAATGATGCCTACCTGCCTTTGTTAGAACTTGTAAAAGAAGGAAAAGAGATAAAACCAGATGGATTTTTGTCTGGTTCCCCTTTTTCATTGCCAGAGATGAAATTTTATGAACTCGGTAGTGGTAGAATTGTAATTCTTAAAGGAGGTGTTTTCACAAAAGGTGATATGCTGTCCATCGGAGAATGGAGACCGAATCCCTGGATGCCTGGCTGGGAATACAATTATCCACATCTGATTTCTGCGATTTTATGGGCTGCTCATAAAGAAATGCAGGTAAGATTCAGTCCAATAAAATCAGAAAAGGATGTGTTTTTCGTTACATGTGCCGGTGAAAAAATGAAGGGTAAGGTTAATGCCATTGTGGAGATACGAAACCAGTATTATTCTCTTTATTCCTCATCACAGTACACATTTTCGCTTTCGGATTCTGAAGCAGTCATTCCTGTTGCAAAAATGGCAGAACTTCAGGAAGGTATTTCGGTTTTTAAGATTGTATTATCAGATGCAAAGGGCAGAGTTATTGGCTGGACATCAGGAAAACTGGAAAGATCAGCCACAATAAAAGCCGACATTGTGTGCGACCATCCGAATAACACATATTTCAGGAATGAACCAGTAAAAATTACTGTGAATATGAGTGTGCTGGGGTCTGAAAAAAAGGATATAGAAGGAATATTAACTATTAGTGATGCCTGGAATAGAACTATCTGGAAAAGTGATATCCGTGGGGCAGAAATACTTACGTTGTGTCCTGACATGTCTCTTGTACTTGATACATGGCACCAGATAATATTGCGAGTGTGCAGAAATGAAAAAACTGTAGCTGAACAGAGGCAACTTCTTTTTATTTTCCCGGATAAGAACATTCCTGATGATGACTTTTCAGTTGGTTGCTGGGGACACCCTGCTGGCAATCCATCAGGTGCTGTGGTTACAACCCGTTCAGCAGTGGAAAATGGTATTGATTATTTTTACAGTTATGGTGGAGAAATGGCAAGAGATCATGTGTATCGGAACCACGGACATATTTATGGGCCTCCAAGAATTAACGACAATCTTTTTACAAGTTTACGGATTAAATCACGAGACCCTGTAACACTTGTTATGACGCCTTCCCTGTATCCCTCTGTATTTGAATGGGAAAAGGTAAAAAAAGATGTGATGACAAAAACTGATGATTTTGTCAGGAATTTAGGTGCCAGTGTGATGATGCTTGATGATGAGAGAGACCTTAAAGGTGACTACGACTGGTCAGAAACCACGCTTGCTCATTTTCCTGAATGGTTGAAAAAAGAATACGGAACAATATCAAATCTGAACAGGGTATGGAACAGGAGTTATCGCTCATTTGAAGAGGTTCGGCCTGAAAGAAAAGAAAACTTAAGCCAGGACAATCTTGCTCCTTACATCGACTTTCGGAAATACATCGGATGGATTGTTGAGGAATTTTATACAAGGCAACCCCTGCTATGGGTGAAAGAGGTAAATCAAAAGGCAACAGTTGGAATGCACGGCATCTATACGACATCATCTTCGCGACCATGGGATATGTCAAAGGTTATTCCATTGTTATCAATCACTGGAAGATATGATGGAATTCTTGAAGAGTGGTTCAGAGGCATGGGGAAAAATTGCATACATGGGCAGTATACAGGGTACGAAATGCTTGGGAAATTGTCATATGATAACAGGATTACACCATGGAAAAACCTGTTTCATGGTTCCAGGTGGGTTCTGTATTATCAGATGCGAAATCTGGTTGCTCCAGGTGGAATTTTTCAGTCAATAATAAACTATGATGGAACTGTAAGGGAAATTTACAGAAACCTCTACGGGGATGAACTCAGTGAAATTAAACAGGGTATCGGAAAATTGGTTTTAAACGCAAAGCCTGTTACGGATGGTATTATTTTTACGTATTCATATACGAGCTGTCTTTTTAACAGGCATACGACTTCTTATTTTTCTGCCAAAACACTTGTTCAGGACATCGGTTATCAGCACGACCTGATTTCTTATGCTCAACTTGAAAATGGTCAAATTCCTGCTTCTACCAGAATACTGTTTCTTGCAGATTGCATTAGTATGTCTGATGCTGAAATTGAATCTGTGAAGAAGTTTGTTTCTTCTGGAGGAATAGTAATAGCAGATGCTCAAACAGCGATTTACGACCAGCATGGAGTAAAGTACAGTCCTTCACCGATAGATGGGATTTTTGGAATCGACCGTTCAAACATCAGGTATGAACCTGAGAAAAAAACTGTGATATTTGGTTCGCAGCAGTTATCTGTGTGGGTTGCTGAATCAGGTATAAAACTTCTTCCCTCTGCAATTTCCAAAGGCAGAACTCAGGACGGACAACCTGTTGTCATAATAAATTCTTATGGTAAAGGACAGGCAGTGTATCTTAATATGCACCTTGTTCCTTATGCGAGTCTTGCTGCCTCAGGTGCAGCGGGAGAGATTGTTGTTGAACAGCCAGGAGCAAAGGAAATAGAAATCAGTTATCAGAAAATTTTCAGGTTCATTGTTGAAGATTTGTGCGGAATCAAACCAGTGGTCAATGTATCACCAACAACATCTTGCAAAGAAGTTTTCCTGTTCACAGGGAAACAGGGTAAGACGGCTCTTGTTGGAATTTTACCATTTCCAAGATTACAGAACAAAACGAAAATATCTATTTCTTTACCATCTTTTCCTGGCATAACGACCATGTATGATGTGCGCGAGAAAAAACAATATAAGAGTGGAAAAAAGTTTGAGTATATTATAAATCCTGACAGAACTGGCTTGCTGGCTTTTATGCCATATTCAGTAACGAAAATTGTTATAGATGGTCCCAAACGCTGCTGGCAGGGTGGCATATTTAAGTTTGATGGAAAAATCGTAACATCATCAGGCATTGCTGACGGACATGTGGTCAGGATTCAGGTTTTTGACAGCCGTAACAGGGAAATTCCATTCTGGTGGCGCACAATATGTGCTGACGGAAATATCTTCAATGTTTCATTGCCTGTAGACCTTTCAATGACATACGGTCAGTATAAAATGGTTGCCACAGATATTATATCAGGGGTGAAAGGTACAACTGTATTCATGATTTCAAATAAAAAATGACAAAACTTTTCCCAACTGATAAACAGTTGTTTGCAAGACAGGACATCTTTTTGAAACCTGGTCTTGCTGTGATACCAGAAAATGCTGAATTGTTGCCATGCGCAAGATATCTGATTGAACGCTTGGAAAACAAGGGTTTTCCGGATGCAAGATTATCCAGCGAAGGTGCCGGTGACAGAATAATTTTATCCCTGGCACCATCCATCAGTGAGACATTTCAAATTCAATTAAAAAAAGATTCTGACGCTATTACGTTTGAAATTTCAGGAAATAGTCTGGCTTCATGTTATTATGGAGTATATGCCTTCTTACAGCATGCGAAGGTCAATGATAAGGTGCTGGTCACACGGCTTAAGTCTTACATGGGTAGCACAAGTAACCCGCATCGCAATCTGATTGTTTCCCTGTCGTGGATGGAAAACCTGATCGAGTTTCCGTTTTATGGTTTTGAACAGTGGAAAAAATTTATTGAACTTGTTTCAGAACTCAGATTTCATCGCATAGATTTTATGCAATGGGGCTGCACCATTCCTGACCCGCCAGCAGCGGGAACAAAAGGTGAAGATGAATGGGAAATGTGGCAGGATGGTTCAATACAAAAGAATGACTGGCCAATTCCTGAATCTTACCGTGGGCTGCAATATCAGGAAGGCGGATGGAGAAACCGTTGTGTTTTTGAACCGTGGTTATTTCCAATTGCTGGGAAAACAATCAAAAATTCTGCATTGTTCAGTGTTTGTTATCCACCTGAAAAAACAATACCTTTGTGCAGATGGGATACTGGTAAACAAAAACTTGTCCACAGATTATGGCGACCACCGTTCATCAAAGATGAAAAATTATTCAGGAAAATCACAGATTTTATTCATAATCATGGAATGAAAACAGGCCTTTTCACAACCCCGCGTGTTCCGTGTGCGAGAGATGAGAAAAATTTTGAAGCATACTGGAAACAGGTGATTGACTTTTTCACCAGCCAGGGAATTGATGATTTTCTTTTTGAAACAGAAGAAGGACCGCTTTCTTTTGAACATCATAGTAGGTGTGAATTTTGTCAGAAAACGTTCGGCGACATTTTTACAGGATACACAAGGAAAATTGCCAGGCAGACATATATTCTTGGTGAACTTATCAGGGGAAAAAGCAAACATTCAAATGTGGGCTGGATTCTTCATGTTCCATTACATGCTGGTTATGGGAATCCTCTGGAACGAAGAAAATGGCTTGAAAGCCCTGACAATTACATTGAAAATCTGAATATCTTTAAGGCCAATGCTCCAGAAGATTTTACGCTTGATTATGTTCCGTTCCCTGGAGAAAAAAATATCACGCACGAGTTTCTTCCCCGAATTTATTTTGATGTGTTTGGGAAAAATCGCATCAGACCTACAGGATATACTCATGCCTGGGGTCCAGCCAGAACGTTTCTCGGGCTTGAAGTTTATTACACTGGTATAGCACGTTCCCTGTGGGAATACTGTCCCTCAAAAGAAGTATGGCGCAGAGACGAACTTTCAAAAAAAGATATAACAACACTATCTCTGAAAATCTATGGTTCAAAAGAAGCAATGTCTGACCTTGCAAGATACAGCATCAATAATCGCCGCAATCTTTATGGCGAAAAAAGTGCGGTTTGTCCACTTGTCTGGGACAGAGGGTGCTTTGCCATCAGAGAGCAGGTATTGAAAAAAATGTTTGTTAATGCTCTGACAAAAAAACAGACAAGTTATCTTCCGTATCCCCGCAATCATTATAAAAAGGCATTAACAGGTGTAATCAAGGCAGAAAAAAGGTTGAACAGTGTGAAAATTTCTTCTTCCTGGTTTGTTTCTGACTGGAATTTTGATGAAGGATTTTCAGAAAGATTTGCTCTGGTAAAGGCATCCCGCTGGATTCTTGAGTTTCTTCTGGTTTATGATAGTATGCTGGTAAAAATGACAAATCAGAAAAAGATGGATAGAGCATACATTAACAAACTGTTAACACTGGGTCGGCGTATTAATGATGCAGCAACATCAGGACACAGGTCCAGTTGGTGGCCAGGTAGTTCAAGGCTTGGTGGCATTTACGATTATTACGCGTTTGTCAGGTTTCTATTGAATAGAAAAGAAATAAGTTTTGCTAAAGGCAGGAAATAGTAATGAATTATCTTGGAGTTGCATCAGGAAGTCCACCATCAACAGGAATGGTCGCGCCTGTAGTTGGCGTCTGACGGGACGTAAAAAACAGTACTGCATTTGCCACATGGTCTGCTGTAATGTTCGCTTTCAAAAGATTTCTGTTTCTATAATATTCTTCCAGTCCCTTTTCATCAAGACCCCTTGCCTTCATTCTGTCAGGTCCTATTTTTTCCCACAGTCCTGATTTTCTTTCTCCATCAGAAAACACAGCATCAGGTGCCACCATATTTACCCTCACCCCCAACGGTGCAAATTCAAGACTTGCTATTCGGGCAAGTTGATGGGCTGCTGCCTTTGTTGCGCTGTACGCTCCAAACAAAGCACCTGGAGCAAATACATTTTTTGTTGAAATCAGTATAATGTCACCGCCTGTTTTCTGGTTTTCAAAATGCTTTGCGAGTTCTTTTAATACAAGAAGTGTGCCCTCTATGTTTACCTTTTCAAGTTTTTGAAATTCCTTGATGTCCATATCCTTTAACGAAGAAACATGCGCGATGCCCGCATTAATCACTGCAATATCAAGACAACCAAAAATTTCGACAATTTTTTGTATTCCTGCTGAAACGTTTTCACAATCAGTTACATCCATCGGAATTCCTGCAATTTTTGTTCCGAAGATTTCCTGAAATTCTTTAACAAAATTATCCAGTTTTTCACCTTGCAGGTCTGTTGCTGCCACCCGGCAGTTTGATTTGAGAAGACCCCTGCATATCCCTGCACCAATCGCGCCAG
>DAONMJ010000080.1:0-7095 GCA_035392545.1 bacterium | reverse complement strand
AAAAATCTGTGAAATACTGGTTAAGGAAAAACTTGCTGCATGCTGTCAGATTATTCCAGAGATAACAAGTATTTACTGGTGGGATCATAAGGTTGAAAAATCAAAAGAATACCTGTGTCTGATAAAAACAGAAAAATCCCTGCTGGAAAAGTTAACACAAAAAATTCTCGTTCACCATCCTTACGAAGTCCCTGAAATTATGTCTTTTGAAATCAATCATATAGAGAAAAAATACCGTTTATGGATGGACGAAATATTCAAGGAGAAAAAATGACAGATACCGAAAGGTTTCACGCAACAATGGAGTATCAAAAACGAGATAGGGCAATATTCTGGAGTTGGGGAGGATGGCCTGAAACCATTGAACGATGGAAACAAGAATGTCCTGAATTTGAATCAAAATTAGCCCCTTTTACAACCCTCAATCAACGGCAGTTTTTTAATCACTGGTTTTTTCCACATCCGCCATTTGAGAAAAAAGTCATTGAAGAAAATGACCAGCACATCCTTTACATCAATCATGAAGGTATTCTGATGAGAGAAATGAAAAACAATCCCAAAAGTTCAATGCCTCAGTTTGTAAGGTTTCCTGTCGAAACACGCGAAGATTTCAGAAAATTCTGGAAACAGAGGATGCAGCCAGACCTTGAAACACGAATAGGTCCTGACTGGAGAAAAATCCTGCTTGATATCCGCAACAAACCATATCCTTTTATTATCATTTCAGACAGGTGGGGCGGTTTTTTTGGTCCTTTGAGAAATCTTGTTGGCGTTGAAAAATTATGCATGCTTTTTTACGATGACCCTGCCTTTGTTGAAGAAATGATGGATGCAAATGCTGATTTTATCATCGCAATGATGAACAAGATACTTGATGTAGTCAGTATAGATGCCTTTGGCTTCTGGGAAGATATGGCATACAAAACAGGGCCATTGATTTCTCCTGACCTGGCAAGAAAATATATGCTTCCAAGATATAGAAAGGTGGTGGATTTTCTGAAAAAACGGTCAGTAAAATACATCGGACTTGATAGCGACGGTGATATTACAACTCTTATCCCTGTATGGATTGATGCCGGGTTGAACTATTTATATCCGTTTGAAGTTCAGGCAGGCATGGATGTTATTGAAGTAAGAAAAAAATTTGGAAAACATTTAAGAATATGGGGTGGTGTTGATAAAAGAGCCATTGCAATGGGTAAAAATGCGATTGATAGAGAAATACAGAGATTGACGCCTTTGATAGAGGAAGGTGGTTATATTCCTCATCCTGACCATAGTATTCCACCTGATGTGTCCTTTGAGAATTACCTTTATTACCTTGAAAAAATCTCTGAAACCTGTGAAAAAATCAGGTAAGTTGACTTAAAATTGTTCGTTCCACACTTCTTTTGGGTCATGTCCCCATGGCACAGACAGTTTTGCGCCTTCAGGAAGTGGTACAGGTCCACAAATCAAAGGGTCCATTGTTTGCTTCATGAAATCCACCAGTTGCTTTCTGAACTTTTCAATAATATCCTTATAGGCAGGTTCGCCAATAAGATTTTTTCTTTCACGTTTATCATTTTCAAGGTCAAAAAAGAACTCAAATGGCCTGATTCTGTCAAAGTATCCCAATTTTTTAAAAAGAGTTTTGGAAAAAGATTCATCAACATTGACAGGAAAATAATAAGACCGTGTTTCAAAACAACGAATATACTTGTATTTTTCTGTCCTGATGCTCCTCATCGGGTCATATCCAGCATGATATGTAAGTTCTGGATAAATACATTCCCTTACACTGGTTTTCTGCCCTTTCAAAACAGGCATCAAACTGACCCCATCGATATTATCAGGAATCTCCATTCCGAGATAATCAAGAACTGTTGGCAGTAAATCTATGTTCCAGGAAAGGCAATTAATGGTTTTCCCTTCTGGTATTCCTGGTCCTTTCATAATCAGGAAAATTTCAATCCCTGGGTCAAAAAGTGTTGCCTTTGCGCCAGGCAGTGCAATTCCATGGTCTGTGGTGAAAATAATAAGTGTATTATCCATCAGTTTTGTTTTCTCAAGGGTGGAAATGATTTTTCCAATGGCATCATCAACCCTTTGAACAAGTATATTAAGACCTGCTATGTCCTTTTTCACTTCAATGCTATCTGGAAGAAACTCAGGAAGTTTCAGTTGTTCATCTACATGTTCAACTATCGGGTATCTCTGATGGGTTTCTGAAACGCCCATTGAGATAAAAAATGGTTCCTGTGGCTTATTCTCGAGAATATTACACAACACTTCTCCAAGGTGAATACATGATGTGATTTCTGATGTGAAAAAATCCTGATACCCCAGTTCAGCGTGCTTTCCCCATTCTGCTTCATGCTGGATACCAAGCAGGATTGTACGATAACCATTGTTGCGAAGAATTTCAGGAAGATATGGAATACCTTTTTTTAATCTAAAACCCCTGTGGGCAAGACCCATCATACCATTTCTGTGTGGCACAAGAGATGAAAACATTCCTGCCCTGCTGGGACTGCATTGTGGAGCACAACAGAAGTAATTGGTAAAAGTTGTTGAGTTTTGTGTAAGTTTATTGATGTTCGGTGTTTTTACAGCAGCACCATAACATTCTAAATACCTTCCAGTATCATGGGTAATGATATGAAGAATATTGGGTTTCATTTTTTGCCCCATTTTTCAAAAAATACGATTTCTTCAAGGGGTAATCTGTCTGAAGTTTCCATAAATTGATCTCGATGTGCAGGATAACCAAGCGGAGTCAATGCCACAACATTGACATCATCTGGAATTTCAAGGAATTTTTTTGTTCCTGTATTATCAAATAACCCAATCCAGCAGGTGCCAAGACCTTCTGCTCTCGCAGCAAGGGTCAAATGGTCAACAGCAATTGCCACATCAACAAGGACG
The DNA here is from genome assembly GCA_035392545.1 of bacterium. Classification (GTDB taxonomy): domain Bacteria; phylum Ratteibacteria; class UBA8468; order B48-G9; family DTJG01; genus DTJG01. The sequence goes on along the minus strand of DAONMJ010000080.1, from coordinate 4,188 downwards.
CTACAATCACCCATCCAGCCACCCCTGTTATAATGAATATTTCTTCCGCATGCAACAATCACAACAGGTGCCTCTGCAATAAAAAACTGATTGTGGCATAATTGTGCCAGTTTGTTTTTTCTTTCACTGTCTTTAACAACAATAAACTTCCATGGTTGTCTATTACTTCCACTTGGAGCAATTCTTGCTGCATCAAGAACACGTCTTAATACCTCCTCATCAATTTCTTTGCCTGTGTATTTTCTAATACTTCTTCTTGTTTTTATTACCTGACAAAACTCCATGTTTCCCTCCTGTTTTCAAATTACTTCTATCCAGATTGGGCCTGTATATGCAACTTCTCTATTCTTCTGAGTAATTTTGAGATAATACCAGTATTTTTTTCTTTCAATATTGCTATCCTTCCATTGAAACATTGTGTCCATGCTTTCAGGTTTTTCCACATGAACAACTGTTCCATTTCTTACAACTTCAATTTTTTTTATGATGTCACAGCCATGAATATCAGCCGTAATCACAATGTTACCATCTGTCCCCATTTCTCCCATTTTATACCCGGAAATTGAAAAATCAACAAGGATCCTATCGCTTGTTGTTGCATATGTTCGCCTGTTTCTCAATGCATCAATAAGGTTTTTTCTATCAAGGGTTTTCATAAAAGCAGCCATAATCCCACACTTGTATTTTATTGCATATGATGTAAAATGCGGTGTTTTACCCTGGCCATCTGGGTCCTCAGGTGAGAAAAACACGTTTCCACTATGACAATCACCACCGCCTGTAAAACCAATGATAGCACCTTCGTTCAAAAGTTTGTTGGCAAGATGGTCAAAATGTCCCCACATTGAATAAATTTCAAGAAATCTCTCAACATCAGGATTATGAAATTTCCAGAAATCTCCGGTATGTCCTGTATGTGGTCCAGCAACAACTGATGGGTTACCTTCAAATGTCTTATAGACAACTTCAATATCCTGTGCTGGTTTATACATTCCCCGAAAAAGTTTAAGCCTGTTTTCCGAAGTATAGATGTTTCTGTGTCCCTGATTTCCTGCCCATTCATATCCAACAATTGTGCAAAATCGGCCGGGTTTGTTGAAACTGTTGGTAACATCCTGCATCCATTCCCACTGGTTATCAGTGAAATAGCAGGCATGATCTGCTGCTGCAGCAAAATCAAGACAGCCCGTATTTTTTGCATTTTCATACAGGTTCTCAAACGCGCCTATACCGTCACTCATTTCAGTATGACCGTGTATCTCACCCCAGAAAATCTGGTCTCTATTATCGCTTGCGTCCATAATTTCAACAGGATTGCTGATAGCAAGAAGCTTTCCTGTATCCTGGTCAAATGCCTTTGCCCTGTAAATACCTGGTACGAGATTGTGAAAATCAATGCAAAATCTGTGTCTGTGTGTAAGATGTTCTGAAATGTTTTTTATCTCTTTTTTCTGTGATCCTTCAAGAAGTATGTTTATTTTTACCTTCCAGTTCTTATCTTCTACAATGTTCCTGTATCTATCGGTAATAATCCCGACAAGGTCTATTGTTTCTTTCTCTCTTATCCTGCCAGGAAAAAATAAGAACAACCGTTCAGGTTTTCCTGCAACAAATCGAACACACTGTCCATTGTTTTCTGACACAGGCACAAAGATTTTCTTCTTATCAAGGGCAACAGCAGGAGATAATGAAGGCATATTTGAATACCAGTATCTTCTTTCCATTGTATGGCTTGTTACAGGACATATAAATGTAGTATCAGTGTGGTATTCAATTTCAATTTTTCCGTTTGCTCTTATTCCATCGGGCAGAAAGTAGATAATGTCTGCATCCCTGTGGGATTCATCAGAAGGACCCTTAATGCCTTTGAAAATCAATTCTGCGTCAGACTGAACAACTCTGAGAAATCCGTCGTGACGGCTGTTTTCTGTTTGTGGCTGGGTAAATACCCTTGAAATAGAAAACCTGATATAACTTTTTTCTGGCAGTCCGTTTTTTCCTGCCTGGTAAATAAGTTTGAATGTGACAGGTCTTCCCACCTCAACGGTTGAAGGACTTATAAAACTTCTACCAGTATCTTCCCTTGTAATACCGAAAAGTTTTTTTTCAACACTTTCAATGCTGCCAGACAATTTCTTATTTGTCTGGACTGTGATCACAAAATAGGAATTGATTGCCTGCTCAGGATTGACTCCATAAACTTTTATCTGTCCAAAACCGCGTGACATAGCAAGTTCCACCTCAGTGATACCATAATCAATCCATCTGTACTTGTCTTTTTTTGAAATATTCCTGGGTTCAAATTTATAATGGTCAATATAAACAATTGGCTTTTTCGCTTCAGTCAAAAGCCACAATCTTTTCTTTCCAGTAATGGGTGGACAAAAATACACTATGTCACAAAATTCTTTCCCTGGATAAAAACTTGCATCTTTCAGTGGAAAAATCCTGTCAACTCTAATTTCCTTTTCCATGCGTCTCCCTTATTTTTTCTGCAATAATCCTTGTTGTTTCAGATGGGTGAAGATCCGTAACATCCAGCCATTGCGCGTCTTTTTCTTTTCTGAACCATGTCAGTTGTCTTCTTGCGTAGTTTCTCGTTTTTCTTTTAACAAGTTCAACCGTGTCGTCCCAGGTCATTTTACCTTCAACAAAATCGCACAACTCCAAATATCCAATCGGCGCCTTTTCCTTCAAAAAATCTTTTAGCCCTGTATCAATAAGATTTTTCACTTCTTCCAGCCAACCAGATTCAAGCATGGCTTCTGTTCTTAAATCAAGCCGGCTATAAAGAATTTCTCTTTTCATATTCAGTATCCAGTAAAACACATGTGCTTTTTCTATAAAATCTGCGGGTTTTGCCTGCAATTGCCACTGACTCATTGGAATCCCTGTTATCAACCACACTTCAATCGCCCTGGTAATTCTTACCCTGTCATTTGGATGTACCTTTTCAGCGATAGAAGGGTCAACAGTTTTCAATTGCTCGTATAACTGGTCTGTTTCCTGTGAAATCAACTGGTTTCTGACAACATTCTGAAGGGATTTCTTTTCATGGGGAAAATCAAAAATTCCTTTAAGTATCGCCCTGATATACAGACCACTGCCACCAGTAATGATTGCGCATTTTTCCCTTGACCATATCTCAGGCACAAGTTTTTCAAGGTACTTTCTGAAATCAAATACGCTGAAATTATCTTTCAGTGATAGAAAACTGTAAAGATGGTGCGGTGTCTGTTTCAGGGCAGACACTGGTGGCTTTGCTGTTCCAACATCAATTTCCCTGTACAACTGTCTGGAATCAGCATTAATAATTTCAGATGGAATAATATTGCTCAATTCCAGAGCAACCTGAGATTTCCCAGTACCAGTAGGACCTGCAATAATTACAACAAGATTTTCAGGGTTTTTTTTCATTCTCCAGAAGTTGCCTCCCGTATTCAAAACCGGCAATGACTGCAGGGTCATCGCTTCTCATGGTTCTGCTTTTGAGTCTGTCCTGATTGTAAAAATCCCTGGTATCCATCATTTTAAGAAATCTATCTTTGAAATCACAGAAGTTAGAACCATAAATATGATATGCATCAGTAATGTCAACATAAGGACCAACAAGAATTTCTTTCCCTGTTCTTTTTGAAATTTCATCTGCGATATATTTCTGTAATTCTGTTAATCCGAATAAATTCATGTATGCTGCCCTGTAAGCATCCCTTGAACGCCAGTGGGTATTCATTCTGAGATAATGATTATCTTTTTCCGTAACAATTCTGCACCAGATTCTTTGCAGGCATGGTGGGTCGTCTGTTTCAGGGTCATACGAAGGAACCCATGTAATTGCCTGAGCCCTGCGGGTGTAAAAAACACGAGAGAGTTTGTCAATAATGTATTCAACCTGATTAACAGTGTTGCCTTCTGAAACAGGATAATTAAACAATCTCTGATGATATGTATAGGTCCACTTGCCTTCTTCGGGTTTTATCCAGTGGTCGTGTACACCAAGAACCACTTCCTGTCTGTATTTTTCAAGGTCTTCCATGCCGCCTGGAAAACCAAGATGAATTCTTGGTTCTGAAAAAGGTTCATTGACAACCATCACCATTGTTGCGTCCCTGCTAAAAGGGTCATCTGGTTGATCATATTCTGTCTTAATTTGAGCGCCTTTTTCCCATAGCACCATCACACTTTTTT
>DAONMJ010000079.1:0-7127 GCA_035392545.1 bacterium | reverse complement strand
AACTTCCTCTGGCAAAAGCCATAGCAAATATCCAAAGCCAGACAACATCAAATCCCACTTCTTTTGCGCAGAAAGCCGCACTTACTGCATTAACTGCTGACCAGCAGTTTGTTCAGGAGATGGTAAAAGAATTTGAAAAACGTCGCGATTATATCGTTGAAAACATCTCTCCATTGATACATTACTGTAAGCCCGATGGCGCATTTTATGTGCTTCTGAAAATTGGCAATACCAGTTCCACGGAGCTTGCAGAAAAACTGCTTGTGGAAGAAAAACTTGCCACTGTGCCTGGTGATGACTTTGGAGCTCAGGGATTTATCAGAATATCTTTTGCAACAAGCATGGAAAATGTCAAAGAAACCGTAAAACGACTCAACCAGTTTGCAGAGAGGACAAAATGAAAAGAAACCTTTTCTTATTATGCGGAATTTGTTTCATTGTACAGACAGCAATTGCTCAAGAACTGGATTTTAGTTATAAATTTCCTGTTCTTGAAAGTTTGATATACCGGGTCAACATCAATGGAAATGCTGGATGGTCCTCTTTTGATGAAAAGATGTCAAATTTCAAAGTCAGGGCTGATTTTTTGATGGAACTTGTTAATCTTGGAGAATCAGAAGGATTGTATCAATTGAAGTTAACTGCAAAAAAGTCAAAAATAATTGTGAACGAGGACATATTTGAAGATACGACCTGGTCTGACACTGAAATATCTTCATTTATTCCGCAATTACTTCTTCAAATGGATAAAAAGGGGAAAGTTCATAAAACGACTATTCTTAAAAGAGGACTGCTGGATTTTGCACCATTTATCGGATTATTTCCGGTTTTCCCTGAAACAATAACACAGGGAACACGATGGGTTCAGAAAATTGAATCGTTCAATTTTCCCTCCGGCAAAATTCCGCAACTTGAATTTACGTATATGTATGAAGGTTCATCAAAGGGCAATGAAAAAATCAAATTCCTTTCAAATCAAATCATAAAGACAACTTCAAAACAACAGGATACAGAAGTCAAGATAACTGGAAAAAATAATTCTGATGGAGAAATACTCTTTGATGCCGCAAAAGGTATCATTACAAAAACCGCTGGAAAATTGAACCTTGATGTCAATTATATGTTCCAGGTGCCTGACCCGAATAAAAAAGGAAAATTTCTGCCGGTTCCAATGAGAATTATGCTTAATATCAATTTCTCCTTTATTCCCTTGAATTAAGATTTCTGTTCTGTTCCCATTTATAAAATTCTCTGCCGTTTCTCCCCCTTTTACAAAATCCCTCCCCCTGTTTCCCCCCTTTATAAAATACCTTCCTTTGTTCTCCCCCTTTGTAAAAGGGGGATTAAGGGGGATTTTTTGAAATCTCCCCCACCCCCTCTTTTATAAAGAGGGGAGTAATAGGGAAATTTTTAAAAAAGGGAGTGGGAATGGAATCTTATGAAAAACGAAGATACTTGCTTGAAATGACTATAAAAAAACGCGTGGTCTTTTATGCTTGACAAATTTCCTTTTTTGGGTTAAATATCTCATATGCAAAAAACTGCATTCCTATTGATTCTGGTATGTTTTTTCTGCTTTCCTTTGATTGTGTTTGCTGAAAATGTTTGCAATCGTAATTTGCCCGATACATACACTGCAGGCACAACGTTCAACGCTACCATATCCTTTATTGCTGACCCTAATTATCCAGCCACAGGTGTCGTCATCACAGAAAATTTTCCTCCTGGCTGGTCTATTGTAAGTTCAAATCCTAACTGGAGTAAGTACATTGCAAGCTCAAACTCGTATAAATGGCTTTATTTTAGTTCTGTTCCCATTGGTTCTTTCACAATAACCTATACTGTGAGAGTCCCTGCAGATGCATCTGGACAATACGCGTTTTCAGGAACTTTGAATGATGGATGGACCACAAAAGATATAGCAGGTGACACAAGTATTAGTTCCGCCGGCATGGTTAATGCCCCGTCTTTTTCACCTTCTCCAGGGATTTTTTACAATTTTTTCCCTGATGTTGAAATTACCTGTTCAACCCAGGACGCAACAGTTCGTTATACCACTGATGGGAGTGAACCGACAACAAATTCAACGGTTTATTCCATGCCATTGCACATTACTGAAACAACTTTGATTAAGGCAAAGGCATTCAAGGAAGGGGCTACTCCAAGTTCCACACTTGAAGGAACATTCACAATCCAGATCCAGAAAGGCGATATCAACAGGGACGCAACCGTAGATATATCAGATGTTATTCTATACTTAAGAATGGCAGTTGAACTTGGCATAACGGTTGACCAGCAATTGTATAACAAACCCTATAATGACTGGTTGATGACAATTGCTGATGTTAATAATGACACGGTTATTGACATATCAGACGTGATTCTGTGTTTGCGGATAGCAGTTGGTCTTTCTTGACAGTACTGTGTAAAAGAATAAAATAATTCATAGAGGACACGGAAAAACATTGCTTGTTTTTCCGTGTTCAACATGCAATATCCCGATATAATGTTGACAGGAGAAAAAATGAAACTGACAAGAATTTTGACAGTGGCTGGAATATTATGTGTTTTATTTGCGATTGTGGTTGACGCAGCAACAGTAACAGGAAATACCACGATTCGCGTGCGAGCGGGTGGAGCATCAAGCTCAGCAACTGAAATTTACACTGCAACATATGGTAGCGGTGACAGCGGAGATTTTACATGGACAGAGACAGGCGTTGTGTCCGGAGTAACAATTACGATTTCAAGAAATGCGCCATCTCCATATTCTACTGCAACACTCAGGGTGTCAGCGTCTGCATCAGCACAACCAGGTTCTTACAGCATTATAGTAAATGCGTACCCAGCGACTGGCACAGTGGGTAGCCGGTCTGTAACGATTATTGTTGTTGAAGGACTTGGTAGTATTTCTCCAACAACAATCCCTGATGGAAAGGAAAACACACCCATAAACATACCGTTTTCTGTAAGCAGTGGCTCAGGAAATTATACCTGGACTGCATCTGGTTTACCCAATGGCGTCACAATGAATTCTTCAACAGGACTTCTTTCTGGTGCTCCACTTCAGGGTACCTCTGGCTCATATAACACAACTGTTACTGTTGTTGATAACACAGACCCTGTGGTAAGCACCCAGATTTCAATTCCATGGCAGGTGTTTCCCGCGTATATTCCGCTGTCCAGCCAGGGACAGATATGTTATGTATCAAATATTGTCAGAAATACAGATGGTATTATTACAACTACTGGCGACCTGTATGTAAAAAATCTGCAAGTCAATACTGAAAGAAGAATTACTAATTATTCAACGACCGGCACAGGTACAATTTTAAATCCGATGCTATCTCCTGATGGTTCAAAAGTTCTTTATTCTTACAGACCAGATTCAGGCACAAACTCAAAACTTTATCTGGTCAGTACCCAATCAACTGTTTCTTCTCCAAATCAAGGATTGATATTGAAGAAAAACAATCAGGAAGCAATACCTTCAACATGGGATGTAAAATACGCTTCAATTTCTCCTGATTACAATGGCAATCAGGGTCTTATTGTTTTTACCTATGATAAAAACGACAGGGCAGAACTGTGGCTCTACAATTTTTCCACAGAGTCATTAAGTCAATTAAGGTCAGAACCATACCTGTACGTCAAACACCCGGTATTTTTAAATTCAAGTGTCATTGCTTTTGTTGGATTGAAGAATGGAGTTCAGGATATTTACATTGTGGATACAAACGGTTCAAATTACAGAAAACTTACCAGTAATGTTCCTGTCAGTCCTCAATATGACAGAATACAGAGTTCTTTCAGAAATGGAACATTACTCCGACCTCTGCTGATTTATGCAAAAAGAACCTATAACGCCAGTCAATACAAATATACTGACTGGGATGTTTATGTTGCTGAGATTGATACCCTTGCAGGCACGCTGACCGAGTACAGGGTTACAGAAAGCGCGGATATTGACGAATTCAGCGCAGCATTTTTCGGCGATGACACTGTAAGGGATTGGGTAACCCTTGTCAGGGATAGCGGACAGATGTTTTATGAAGCAGGAATTATTCCAGGTAATCGCGATGTATGGCAGACAAATTATGACACCAATAACCCAAATAATAGCAACTCTCTGAAGCAACAGAGGGTGTCAACAACAAATACAGGTCTTGTTAACTGGTCGCCTGTTCCACCAGCAGAAATTCCAGAGTCAGTAGCGATAGAAAACACCCGTCTTGTGTATGTGAAACAATCAGGTTCTTATATGGAAATATTCAGATCTGACTGGGCAGGTGCGGGTTTTGACACAACCGGCGTTCAATTGACTCCTTCATATGCAAATGCCAATAAGTTTAACCCTTCAATTGCCAGAAATGGGGGGCTTGTAAGTTTTACAATGGGTTCTGTGCCAACTAATATCTACAGAATGAATCACGATGGTACAATTCTTACGCAATTTGCCACAAATTCCACTCAGAATTCAGACCTGTCCAGCGTCTCACCTGATGGCACATGGATTGTTTATGTCAGAAGAACATCAGCCAATAATTACTCTATTTATGCAAAACGGGCAACAAAGGATGCAACCTTCGGTGAATCCGAAATTGTTTCCGGTATATCAGCATCCGAAATTGACCCACCTTCTTTCAGTCCTGATATGACAAAAATCATCTATGCAAAACGAGATTTAGGTGGATATTTTGATATTTATTATGTGCCTGTTACAGTTGATTCTATTAATAACAGCATTGAAGCTCTTTCTTCGCCCATCAATCTTACCAATACATTTGCAGTAAGCGAAAGAATGCCTTCGTTTTCAAACACAGGTGCAAAAATCATCTTTTGCTCAAACAAAGAACTTACCAGTGAGGAATACGAAATCTTCACGATGGACATAAATGGCTCTGGTATTGAAAAAATTGTTGCTGGACCCGGTCACAGATGGCCCATTTACAGCCCTGTTTCTGACGAACAAGCAGGCGCAGACATCATCGGCTATGTAGAAAACGGACAGATTATGTACGCTACGCTTGCAAGGGTTGCGCCATCAGGTTCTCCATCAGGACAAAATCCAGTAACAAACATTTTCAACACTGGCATTTCTGTGCCATCTGATTATGAAAGATTTTCTTGGGGAAGAAAGAGGGGCGATGGAACAATTATTGGCACCAGAACCCTTGCCAGAAGTCTTGCCGCAGGACAGCAAATTACCTATCAAATTACTGTGGATGTGGACGAGGCAAAACTGCCAAATTCTTATATCATAAATGAAACTTTTGCGTATGGGACAGGTGGTTTCAGCAATATACATGTTCTCGTGGACGGGGTTAATGCAACAACAACTCTTTATTATTATCCAGCAGCAGGGCTTCAAACATTGAAAATCAATTTCATGGATGGAATGAATGGTGGGGTAGCTGACCACATAATCACGATAACAATGAATACATCAATGACTACTGGAACTCAGGGGTTTGTCGGAACAATCAGTTATTCAATAGACGGTATTCCCAGTGTTGACACGATTGGTGGTAATGGTTCAGCAATGGTTGATAGCCCTTATTTGCCTGTTGACATTTACGACGCAGCAAACCTGCTCAGCCCTGATGGAATAATTCAGGATTTTGACCTTTTGTATGCGATTGACGCCTGGGCAAGAGACGTTCAACTTACAGGATATGGAATTACCTGGCCACAGGACCTCAATAACTGGGATACAATTCTTCTTGGCACACCAACGGGTTCAGGAATTATTCCAATATGGTTAAATGGTACATATCTTGGTGGCTACACGTACAATCCATCAAATCCTGGCGCATCTTATGAAATGTACTGGATACCTGGAACATTTTGATCTGAAATTTACTTTACTGTTTTGTATTGCTTGATTTATCGCATTAAACTCAAAATGAGAAACAAGTCATTTTGTTTTCTGGTTCTGGTCCTGATTATTTCGCCAGCGGTTTTTTCTCAAACGACTGCTACAAGAACACTTCCAACCACATATATTCCTGGTGGATTGATATCTGTGAAAATTGACGTTGCTGTCACAGAAACTGTGGCGGGCGTCATTGTAAAGGAGTGGTTACCACAGGACTGGGTAGTTGCTGAAACAATGTTGCAAAGCAGTTATCCTGTGTTCACAAAGGTTGAAAATGACCCTGATATTCAGGGTTATAAGGTCTATAGCTGGGTAGCGTTTGGCCAATCTATACCTGATTTTTCGCTCATATATAAGGTATGGGTACCGCGTACAGCATCAGGCGATTACCAGTTCTATGGAAGAATCTTAACGATGGACAACCCGCAGGGCGATGAGATAGCAGGAGATTCATTATTGCTGGGAAACATCGGTGATATCAATAATGACGGAACTGTGGATGTTTCAGATGTTATTCTGTGTTTAAGAATGGCAATAGGATTAAATCAAGCAGACCCTCAGAAGGCAGATATGAACAAAGATGGTAATGTTGACATTTCTGATGTCATACTGATTCTTCGGATTTCAATAGGTCTGCTGTAAGCCAACAGGTATTTTCTTTCGCAATTTATTCGCGCCTCTTCCCAGTTCCTTCTGTTCTTGCTGCGCAAAAACCTTAACACATCTCCTCCTTTAAGAAATCCCCCATCTTCATTTTCCCTCTCTTGCTTTCCGCGTTACAAAATTCCTTTTAGTATTTTCCTCCTTTTTAAAATTTATTTTACTGTTCTCCTCTTTTACCAAATTCGTCCTACATTTTTCCCCCTTTTCAAATTCCCTCCTCTTGTTTTCCCCCTTTCAAATTCCCTCCTCTTGTTTTCCCCCTTTTCAAATTCCTCCTCTCGTTATCCCCCTTTATAAAAGGGGGATTAAGGGGGATTTTGAATGTACTGCCCCCCATTTGTCAAGAGCAAAATAAGGGAGAATTTAGGGTCCTGGTTAAAGGTGATTGTTTTATCTCTTTTTGTTCAAATTCCACTGGTGTCATATATCCTAATGATGAATGCGGATAATCCTGGTTATACCGGTTAATCCATGCCACCAGTTCTTCCCGGAATGCATAAGGACTTGTCCACTCTCTTGTCCACACCAGGTCTTCTTTTAATGTCCGTATTACTCGTTCAGTATCCGCATTCCCTTTTGGATTGTC
>DAONMJ010000078.1:0-7350 GCA_035392545.1 bacterium | reverse complement strand
GACTGGTGTTGCAAATTTCCATGCATTCTCAGTAAGTCGTCCGTCAATATTGATTGTTTCTTTGATTTTCACCGCAACATATGTATTGATTGTTTTGTACTGCATATTTTGTTGCTGGCATAACAGCTGAATAGCAGCAATGAAAAGGCACATACCAGCAAAGTTAATTTTCCTCATTTTGCACTCCTTCTCGAATTAATATGACCACCAGAATGGATATCTATTTGCTGCATACCCATTAAGGGTTTTCAAGGGAATATCTCTGAAATCGTCTTTTATCCTGTTGATTCTGCTTTTCAATCCTTTTTTCCAACACAACTCATTAATAATTCTCCATTCCTTCGGAAATACAAATCTTGATTCTATGTCCCAAAAACAGATTCCATCAATGTCATACTTATAGAAGTAACTCGCCATGTCAACGTAATGTTGCTCTGGTGTCATCCAGGACCTTACTGCGCGCAATTCAGGACACAACTGGCAGGAAGTGCCTTTTGTAAGTTTAGAAAAATACTCCATGTCAATCACGCCTTTGTGGGCAAGCCCCCTGTCCTGTCCATAAGGAATCAGAACATCTATTATTTTTTTGTCAATCCAATTTTTTATGTCAAGATTATAAAATCTGTTGTTTGCTTCGTTTATTAAAACAGTCGCAGCAAGTTCAAGCCAGGGAAATTCCTTTCTCACTCGTTCCAAATACCCTGTAATGATACTGCTTCTGAATTGAAAAAGACGCTGGTCTGTATCAGGTAGTTTTCTCGGGTCTTCTCCAAATCTGCTCTTGAAACCTTCCACAATGGGTTTTTCAAACAGAACAAGCGGCACACCTCTGTGAAAGGCAAAATTTATCCCATCAATTCCATAAGAAGCAACTTCCTTGTACAGGTTGATACAGTGTTGCTGCACTTCAGGATACGCATAACTCAACCTTGAAATTTTTGTTCCATCTCTGTCATAGCATAAAAACTTCTGATTCTTGTAAAAAAACTTTGAATACATCATTTCTTCCCATGGCGGCTGTCCTGTTACAAACCCCAATCTATGATAGACATGAAATTCAAGACCTATCTTCTTTGCATGTTCCACAGCAATCTTCAAAATGTCAAACTTCTTATTTCTCAAAATTCTGCAACTTTCCGCATAATTCCTGTCCCCAATCCTTGGATATACATCAAGGTCAATGTTTGTTCTTGAGCCAATATTGGTGGGATATGTGGCAACATCCCCTGCAGCCATTCCCCAGTAGATTTTTTTAAAAGGTGTATCGCGAAAAACTTCTATCTGTTCCTGAATTTCTTTTTTTGTTACTGGTCTGTGATAATAGATGAAAGAATAAGCATCATTGAATGCAGCCAGGTATATATCGGGTTTTCTGTCTGGTTCAGTTTTTTCTTCAGCAGGCACAAGCCTGATGTATGCAATACCAGAAGTAATGCGGTCATCATCTTTTTTGCTATAAGGTGCAATTTCAATCACTTCGTCAATCATTTCTGCTTCTTTCCAGAACACCTCATTAATAGTATCTCCCCTTGAAATAGAATTTCGTGAAACAAGATGGTGAAAACAGTGGTCTTTCTTCAATTTGATCCGTATACCGGCATAAAATCCATGTTCTCCGTAAAGTCCCACGAAAACCTTATATCTGCCTTTGACTTTCACAGGCAAACTCAATACTGGTGGGTCCACACCATAACAGGCAACAAGTAAAATGCCTGACATTTTTTCTGTTTCATAGTGAAATTTTTTCCAGGTTTTTCTGCTCCTTTTTTCGGAAATCGCTGAAGAAGGATAGCATTTGCTCATGTCCGCAAAATAAAGACCATCGTCTTTCTTTACTGGATTGACCCGCTTCATTTTTCACCTTCAAAAAATCTCCAGATTCCTTCTGCCATCGTTTTATGTCCCTGTGGTCCTGGATGGCAGAAGTCAGTATAAAGATTCTTATCCCATTCTGGTTCTTTCATCAAAACCTCATGCATGCTCAGGCAGGGGATTTTTTTCTCTTTGCTCAATTTTTCCACAGTTTTATCATAATCCCTGAAGGCATCCTTGCTGGTGGTCAAAGGAGTTGGTCCTAATAGTATAATCAGGGCATCTGTCTCATTTTCCAGAATTTCAACAATTTTTCTCATATTCTTTTCATAAACATCCATGTTCATTCCCCTGTATCCGTCATTTACTCCAAACATCACAAAAACAAGCTGAGGGTTTTCAGCAACCACATCTTCCCTAATTCTGCTCAATGCATGGAAAACATTGTTACCACCAATGCCCCTGTTTACTGAAGTGATGTTGTCATAACCGTATTTTTCTCTCAACTGTTTTGCAAATATCTGATAAAAAGTTTCAGCACCACTTACCCTTGCACTTTGGGTCACAGAGTCACCAAACGCAACAATTTTTACCGGCTTTTTCTTCATCAGATACTCATTTTTAAATCTTGCTATTTTTTGCTCAACTGAAAGTCCTGCGTATTCGTTAGCCACTTTTCTCGCAACCACAGGATTGCTCTGCGCAGGAGGCATCACCTTTTTCACCATCTCAGAACCAAAATATGCTGATGCCACAGGGCCATCAACAGGCATCGCATAACTCATGGAATACCCTGAATTAAACTGGACAAGACCCGGACTGGAAAATGAAATAAGATATTGTTTTTCGCCGTAAACCCTCGGACATCCAAGAAGTGAATAACCTTTTTCCAGTTGCATTTTGAAAGGAGCGAATTTCCCGTCAAAACTATAAACGGTCAGTTCACAATCTGGCTTTGAAGAATATACGAGAGTTTCCATACCGATGTTTGCAATAAAATCTGTTCCGCAGAACACTCCATTGACATCAGGCAAAAACAGAGTATCCCTTGTATATGCATACCCTTTTAGCATCGCTCTTGATGTATAGACATATATATCACCTGTTGAAACAATGTGATACCACGGAACCCCTGACTCAAGATAAAAAACATACTCTTCGCCCTGTTTCAGGGTTTTTGACGCCTGCGTTTTTTTAACAACCGTACCATCGTCTTTCATTTCTTCCAGATAAACATCTGCGCTCCCATCAATGCATGTGACCACGATGCAAGGATAGAAATTATTGTTTGGATATGGGTTTATTCCTCCATAGAATTCTTTTCCAGTGTATTTTTCTTTTCCGGATTCATAGGTTGGATGTAACATTGTAGAATTGTTAAGAGAATATGGCGTAACATAAACCATAATTGGCTTGTTGGATTTTATTTCTCTGAATCCCCACGCGTTTCCATAATTGATTTCTATAAATTTCTTATCTTTCAATTCAATGCTTGTTTCCTCTTTTTCTGCCAGTTTTCCAAATGCTCTTTTGTCTTCTATTCCCTTGATTGTTACAACAGTGTCTGGTTCAGGAGCAATAATCCTCACACACGCATTGTCTTGGGGCTTTCTTGTTTGCGCGTCCTCAGAAGTAACACACCAGGCATAAAATATCTTCCCTGAACCGTCAACACTTGGCACAGCATAACCGCCATGTGGATTTCTTATATAATGCCCACCAAAATTCAGAAAAATCATAATGTTTTTGTCACTTTTCACCTCAATTGTGTGATTAAGAAATGCAGGGAAAAAAAGACCTCCATCCAGGCCGCTTTCCCAGTAAAGATTTTTCCTGTCAATTGTAAAAGAAAATGGACCTCTGTTTTCTTTTGGATTGTCGCTGAGATACTTCACCTGAATTTTTGTAATACCATCCTCAATAGGTATCGCCTTGAATGTTGCTCCCTTGTAAGGAGGCATCACATAAGTTTCGCCACCATTTGTTTGAAAAATAAAGTGTTTGCCCGCAGCCAGTCCCTGCGCTTTCAGTTCAACTGCTGATAATACACTGCACATCAAAATCATGCCTGAAATCAGTTCTATTTTCCAGTTCATTCTTTTCCCCCGATTTCTTCAAGATATTTTTTCGCCAGGTAACCAGAATTTTAATTTTTCCTGACATTAAATTGTCTGGTAAGTATTCCGCTGATTCTATCGCTCTCTTTTATCGCCTTTTCAATATCAATGGGTTTTGGCTTTTTCCCCACGATATGCTGAAAATTCTTTTTATAAATTTTTTCAAGAACAGACACTGGCAATTTTATTCCAATTATGATTCTGTCCTTCTCTGAAAGAACATTGGCATCA
Source organism: bacterium (assembly GCA_035392545.1). GTDB lineage: Bacteria > Ratteibacteria > UBA8468 > B48-G9 > DTJG01 > DTJG01. Next base: position 3,190 of record DAONMJ010000078.1, on the reverse strand, counting down.
CCTTCTGGCATGTAAAATTCATCGTCTGTTTCAAGAATTTTCACGCCGTCAAATCCAATCGCCAGCATTCTCATCAATTGCGGTTTAAGAACTTTTCTCCTTTCCTTCGTTGAATAACACATAACATTTGAATAATCAAGCCCTCCCATGATGTATGTTTCAGAAGGATATGTTGCCTTGAAACAGAGCGCCTGCGGATTTGAATTGCCGCCTGATGGACTGGCAGGACTGACTATGCAGAATCTGTCAATATTACAGGATGTGAAAAAATCCTTTGTTTCTTTGATTTTATCAATGCTGTTAAAATGGACATGAGAATCCAGAATTCCAGGAACCATCATAATGATCCTTTTTAGATTTTTTTCAAAGCAGCTTCCACAATGTTAATTCCAACTTTTTTGCTCCATGCATCCAGAAACAACTGTGTGATTTTTCCTGGTGTCCCTTCGCCCACTGGTCTGCCATTGAATTTTGTTATCGGAAGAATGCAATAAGGAGTGCTTGTAAAAAACGCTTCGTCAGCATCGCAAATTTCTTCAGGTGTGATATCCCTTTCTTCTGAATGTATTCCCAGTTCTTCAGAAAGTTCAAGTACTGTTGCCCTGCTTATTCCAGCAAGACAGTTTTTCGTGGAAGGTGTTATTAACACCCCCTTTTTTACCATAAAAAAATTTGCTCCCTTGTTTTCAGTAACATTGCCATCTATATCCAGCAGGAGGCAAAATCCTTGCGGGTCAATTTTTCTTACCTCCATATCAGCGATAACAAAATGAAGTCTGCTTCTATGTTTAATTCTCGGGTCAATGCAGGAATATGGAATCTGCCTGATTTCAGGAACAATTGCATGAACACCAGTTTTATAATACATTGCGTATTCTTTTTGATTCAAAGGAAGACAGAAAATCATTACTGTCGGACACAATGCCTTATAGGCAACTCCAACAAGAAATGTCCCACGGGAAATGTTATGAACAATCCAGTATTCCTCATCTTCAGGAAGCAAAGGCAGGTTTTTCTCAAACACCTCAAGAGTAATTTTTTCCATCTCCCGCGGGTTCAATTCAAGATGGATGTGCATCAGTTTCAATGACTGATACAATCGTTCAATGTGTTTATCCAATTTGAACGGCTGGTGTCTGAAAGTTCTTGTTGATTCTGTGGCAGTATCTCCCAGCATGATACTGGAGTCAAAGATTGAAATCTTTGCCTCTTTTTCCGGATAATATTGCCCGTTAATGTACACCAGCCGTTCCACAGGTCTCTTCCCTTTTTTCTATGCCACTTCATCAATCATGGAGGATAATTAGCTACTGTCAGATTGTATCTCAGAATATCGTAAACAGGCAGCAGATAATGAACCCTGTCCTCATTACATGCTTCAACATGTCCATCTGCAAACCACATATTGGCAACTCCCATGTGTCTGAGATGAACGATTGCACCATTTGAATCATAAATATAATACGCTGCATTTGGCCAGCCCATGTTTGAAGGCAAACAACCTGATGCATCAGCAATCAATGGGAAAAGCGCTGGTTTTGGAAGGTGTGTGATTCTGAGATACCATGGACCCCCGGGCGCATCACGTCTTACATTCTTATTTGTTGATGTTGGACACGGAAATTGCCAACCATAAATGGCTGGGTCTCTGTAATAACCAATGTAAACATCAATTGCAAGGGTTCTACCTGCTGCATATGGGTCGTATGTTTTTATTCTATCTGTCGGACATATCACAAGTTCCTTACCTTTCAGGTATCCCTTTTCAAACAGAATTCCATACCAGCCCGTATAACCAGCAATTGATGAAGCCAGCCATCCATCATAGTCCCCTGCATATAGCATCATGGCAAGTCCAACCTGTTTCATATTGTTCATACATACTGCCTGCCTCGCCTTTTCCCTTGCTCTTGTCAGCACTGGCAGTAACATCGCTGCAAGGATGGCGATGATTGCTATCACAACAAGAAGTTCAATCAGGGTAAATCCTTTTTTCCTCATTTTTCTCACCTCCTCTCCTTTTTTGAAAAATGTTTTGTACCTTATACTTTCCTTAAGACAGGTGGTATCTGAACTCTGATTCTTTTCTTTTCCCCGTTCAAAATCTGTTTCATGCAACGAGCTGCAATATCCCCGATTTCACTGAGAGGTTGAATGAGACCAATTATATTTTCTTTATAAGGAGCCCCATCAGGAACCTCGTCAGACAGTACAATATCAACATCCCTTCCAGGAATCAGATTTTTCCTTTCCAGAGATTCCAATACATCAGGCAAAAATAATTCACCGGCGACAAACAGCCCATCCGGACAGTGCTTTTCAATTACCCTATTCAATTTTTTGTGAAAACCTTTTCCGATTTTCATTTTACTATTGAGACAGGCAGAAATAATAAGGGGTGAGGATGTTCTCATGCCTGCTTTTTCGAGCGCGGCGCGATAACCTTCATACATATGATATGAACAGGTATTGCCTTTGATAAGTCCCACAAAAACAATTGACCTGTGCCCCCTGGAAACAAGGTATTCTGCGCCTGTCAACCCTGCTTTATAATGGTCAGTACTTACAAAGTTTATAAAAGGAGTTTTCATAACCCTGTTGATGACAATTAACGGCACACCATTTAACGAAATTTCTTCAATCGTATGAAAATCTTTTTCATCTGGAGCAATCCAGAAAATACCGGAAAAATCAGAAAACCTTTCTATTTTTTTCTGACTGCTTTTCCAGGGTGATAAAACGAAATGAAATTGTGAATGCTGAAAATGGTCAATCAATCCTCTAATAATCGGGAAAAGAAAATCGTCTTCTGGGTCACCACCTGATGGAAAAATAATTTTGATGGTTTTTGCCGCAGAGGTGCGGTTCAAAACTGAAGGCGCAACAAATGTACCCTTACCTTTTTTTCTAACAATCAGTTCTTTTTCAAGCAAATCCTTAATAGCTCTTTGGATGGTAATCCTGCTGACATTGAACTGCTGACACAGCTCATTTTCAGAAGGTAAAAAATCCCCTGGTTTGCTATTCTCTATTCTTTCCATCAAATACTCCTTAACCTTCTGGTAGAGTAGTATCATTCAATATTCCTCTGGACTAATTCTACCTGGTTTTTCATGACATGTCAATACAAGACAAGTCAGGGAAAAACAACAACCTGCCTCTTTCTTTCATCCAAAATGGCAAAAATCAA
>DAONMJ010000077.1:0-7457 GCA_035392545.1 bacterium | reverse complement strand
TATGACACCAGTGGAATTTGAACAAAAAGAGATAAAACAATCACCTTTAACCAGGGCTCTGAATTCTCCCTTATTTTGCTCTTGACAAATGGGGGGCAGTACAGAAATACGTCCATATTTCTTTCACAGGTGCAAGCAGGTTAAAATAATATCATGTACATTAAAGGAATTATCTTTGATTTTGACGGAACAATTGTAAGCCAGGAGATTGACTTCAAGAAAATTTTTCTTGAAATACGGCAACTTGCCAGCCAGTATAAACTCAAAGAACCAGAAGAAATGCTGCCAATTCTTGAATACCTGAAGAAAATACAAAAATTGAACAAAACAAAATCCAGAGAATTTTTGAAAGGCGCTCATGCTATTTTGCTTGCTAGGGAACTGGAGTATTCAAAAAATGCAAAACCCATCAAAGGCGCGACTGAATTTCTTTCTCAATTGAAAAAATCAGGTATCGCAATAGGTGTCGTAACAAGAAACAGCAGAAGCGTGGTTGAGAAAATCTTGAAAGAAAAAAACATTCCATTCGATGTGTTGCTTGCAAGAGAAGATGTTCCTGAAGTGAAGCCGCACCCATCACACATCAGGTTGATGATAAAAAAACTTGGTTTGAAGAAAACTGAGGTTCTGGTTGCAGGAGACCACATGCTTGATGTGCTTGCAGCAAAAAAACTTGGAATTTTGTCATGCGGGGTGTTGTCTGGCGGAAAAACACACCAGGATTTCATCGATGTCGGCGCTGACTTTGTTTATAACGACATCACACATCTTGCTGTGCTCCTTGGCCTGGAGAAACTTCCTGAAGGAAAACTTGAACATCAATTGCTGAAATACCTGATCAAAAAATACTGTGTACTGGATACAAGTGTTCAGACAGGCCCTGGCATTGGTATGGACGCTGCCATTATAAAAACATCAAAAGACATTTTACTTCTGAAGTCAGACCCCATCACCCTTGTGTCAAAGAACATTGGCGAATATGCTGTAACAATCAATGCCAATGATGTTGCCTGTCTTGGTGGCATTCCACGATGGCTGCTGACAACCATTATTTTCCCTGCTGGAACAAGATTTCCTGTAGTTGAAGAAACATTCGCGGATATTTCACAGGAATGTCACAAACATAACATTGCCTGGGTTGGAGGACATACTGAAATCAGTGCTTCTGTCTCACAGGTTGTTCTTTGCTGCGCTATTGCAGGAGAAAAACTAAAACATATCAAGCAAATTAAAAAAATTAAATCGGGCGATGCGCTGATAATGGTGAAACAGGCAGGAATTGAAGGTGCTTCTATTCTTGCAAGGGAAAAGCCAGAGATTGAAAAAATTTTTCCTGGTGCTTTCAAGAAGGCGATGCATGCAACAAAAAATCCAGGTCTATCCATTGTAAAAGAAGCAATGATTGCATGGAACACTGCTGATGTCATCAGAATGCACGACCCGACAGAAGGGGGTATCGCATGCGGCATTGCAGAAATTGCAGAATCTCTTGGATGCGGTTTTATTCTTAATGAGAAAAACATCGATTTTTATAAACCTGCCAGAATGTTCTGCGATTATCTCAAAATGGACGTGTATGGATTGATTTCTTCCGGATGCTTGCTGGTAGCGGTTCCTGCTCGGATTGCTGAAAAACTTATTAATAGATACAGAAAATGCGGTATCAGGGCATCTGTTATTGGATATGCAACAAAGAAAAAAGGAGTACTGATGAAGACAAAAACCGGGCAATTCAAGACCATTTATTGTTCTGTCCATGACGAAATTCTCAAGAAATTGCCCTGATGTATTTTCTGCCTGATTTTGTCCAGGGGCCTGTTCTGTTATATAATTTAATTATGACTGATGGACATATTAAAACAATTCTTGTGGCTGAAGACGACCCAGAAACACGCTTGATACTCCAGCAGGGTCTTCTTAGGGCTGGTTATAGGGTTGTGATTGCAGAAGATGGAGAACAGGCACTTGAAAGATTCCGTGAATCCAGACCAGACCTTGTTCTTCTTGATATTGACATGCCTCGACTTAATGGGTGGGAGGTTCTCGAACGGCTTAAATCTGGATGGAGAAGCAGGAGGGTCCCTGTTGTCATGGTGACCGGAAAAACCTCAGATGAGGACAAAATCAGAGGGTATGAACTCGGTGTTGACTATTATGTAACAAAACCATTCAATACCCAGAGATTGCTTCCCATTATCAGAAACCTTGTGTCAGGGATTAAGTGATAGTAACCGCTTATCTCCAATGAAAATATGCCTGTGTCAGTTTGATATAATATGGGAAAATAAACAGGGAAATAAACAAAAGATACAAACACTTGTTTCTGGCCTCGAAAAAACACAGGTTGACCTTTTGATATTTCCTGAAACAACGCTTACTGGTTTTTCCTTCAATGAAATCACAGTCATTACGCGAGAGGATATAGCATTTTTCGCAGATATTGCGAAAACGTATAACACTCATGTTTGTTTTGGTGGTATTTATGATAATAAGAACATGTGTTTCAGCATCAACCCAGAAGGTACTCTCATTTCACAGACAGGTAAAATTCATCTTTTTTCACCTTCAGGCGAACAGGCATATCATCTTCCCGAAAGAACAATTACTTCCTTCACAATTGGCAACACACGCCTTACGCCATTTATTTGTTATGATTTACGGTTTGCTCCTTTATTCTGGACACCTGCTGAAAAAACAGATATATTTATTGTTATTGCAAACTGGCCTGAAAAAAGGACAAAACACTGGAAGATATTGCTTCAGGCAAGGGCGATTGAAAATCAGGCATTTGTGGTAGGTGTAAACAGAACAGGTGAAAGTCCGCATGAAAAGTATTGCGGCGATTCATGCGTGATAGACCCATGGGGAAATGTTGTGCTTGATGCTGAAAATGAAGAAGGCATATTTATATGCTATATTCAGGTTGAACAACTGGAGGAAATACGTAAATCTTTCCCTGTTTTGAAAGATAGATTGGCTTTCTCTGAATATGAAAAGTTATAGAAGATGGCATGCAACTGTTGACAATTTTCCTGCAGAAAGGAAAACTGCGCCATGCAGGGTGAGTGTGCCATTTACTCAGGAAGAGTGCAGACATCTTTATTTTTCTGTTGAAAGACCTGATGGTTCAGAAGTTCCTGCTCAATCAAGGGTCATCAGGCAACACAATAGAGCCGGATACAAGACCTTTTTTGAAATATGTTGAATATGGAATGATTTAGGATGGATTTCAGGCATGGGCAACCTCAGTACAAAAAAATACGCAAGGGTATACAGAGGACTCATTCATTTTGTCTCTGGCTGTGCTGATGCAGGATTGCTTGAGGATTTTACGAAAACTCTGTATTCTTAAAAAGGAGGAAACATGAAACTGATTGATATCAGTGGCACGATTGAACAGGGAATGTGGAATTATGGAGATGCGTTAAATAATCCCATCTTTTCAGGTCCAGCAATCACTGAACTTGCAACTGTTGAAAAAAACGGATTCAGCGCTCACAAAATAGAACTTTCCATTCTTACATCAACATACCTTGAAACTCCTGCACATCTATTGAAGGGGAAAAAAACCATTGACCGGATTCCCCTTGAAGAACTTTTTCTTCCTGCAAGTGTGATCAAACTGAAAACAAAGCCACCTCTCAGCCACATCACAAAAAAAGAAATTATTGGCGCAGGAGTAAACATAAAAAAGGGCGATTGTCTTGTTATCTACACTGGCTGGTATAAACGATGGAATAAAAAGGGGTTTGTTACAGAATGTCCTCATTTTGATTCTGAATGCATGGACTGGATTGTTTCAAAAAAAATTAAAGTACTTGCTTCAGATATACCCTGTTATGATGATATCCAGGATCCTGTTGATTCAAAAACACTTCCACAGTTAAGAAAACTTTATCGTTCAGGAGCAATGGCTCTTGCGCCTGTGGTAAATGGAGATAAAATAAAACAGGGAAGAGCAAAGATTATCATTCTTCCAATGAATGTAAAATCTTTCAGTGCAAGTCCAGCAAGAGCAGTAGTTGTTTACAGATGATGGAGGAAACATGAAAGACAAATTAAAGTGGGGAATTATCAGTACAGGAAGGATTGCACAAACTTTTGCAGACGGCGTGTTGCATTCAGATACAGGAAAACTTGTTGCGGTTGCCAGCAGGGAGAAACAAAAGGCGCAGCAGTTTGCAGAAAAATTTAATATCCCTTCAGCATATGAAAGTTATGAGGAATTACTTGCTGATAGCAACGTTGAAGCAGTGTACATTGCAACACCCCATCCATCCCATGCCCTGTGGGCAATTCGTACAGCAGAGGCAAAAAAACACATTCTTTGTGAAAAGCCCATCGGCATCAATCATGCGCAGGCAATGGCTATTGTTGATGCGGCAATTGAGAATGACGTTTTCCTGATGGAAGCATTTATGTACAGGTGCCATCCGCAAACAAAAAAACTCGTTGAACTTTTGCGAGAAAACATCATTGGCGATGTCAGGGTTATACAGGCAACCTTCAGTTTTCAGGCAACTTTTAGTCCTGAAAGCCGCCTTTTCAACAATGATTCTGGCGGAGGCGGAATTCTTGATGTTGGTTGTTACTGCACATCCATGGCGCGGCTTGTAGCAGGAGTTGCTACTGGCAAAGAAATTGCAGAACCGATTGAATTAAAGGGCTGTGGGCATCTTGGAGCCACAGGCGTTGATGAGTGGGCTGTTGCGATTGCAAAATTTCCTGGCGATATTGTGGCGCAACTATCAACAGGCGTTGCCATTGCACAGGAAAATGTTGTCAGAATCTTCGGAACAAAAGGATATATTTTCATTCCTTCTCCATGGGTTATCTCCAGAGACGGCGGAGAATCAAAAATTTTTGTACATATTTATGGACAGTCGTCTCCAGTGGAAGTGACAGTGAAAACAGATAAAAAACTGTATTCCATTGAAGCAGATACAGTGGCAGAAAACATTGAAAATCGCCAGGCAAGGTTTCCTGCCATGACATGGGATGATACACTTGGAAATATGAAAACACTGGACATGTGGCGTCAGAGCATAGGGCTTGTTTATGAGATGGAAAAACCAGAAAGAATGACAGTGCCGGTCTGGGGTCGTCCCTTGCAACCAGGGAAAAAATACACAATGAAATATGGAGAAATCAAAGGACTTGATAAAAAGGTTTCAAAAGTATTGATGGGAGCCGATAATCAACTGACATTTCCCCATGCTGCAGTCATGTTTGACGACTTTGTCGAAAGGGGTGGCAATGCATTTGATACAGCGTTCATCTATGCAGGCGGCTTATGTGAAAAACTGCTTGGCGAATGGATAAAATCAAGAAATATCAGAAAGGACATTGTTCTTCTTGATAAAGGTGCTCATACTCCTTACTGTAATCCTGAAGACCTGACCAAACAATTGCTTATCAGCCTTGAAAGATTGCAGACAGATTACATCGATATTTACATGCTTCACAGGGATAACCCTGATATACCTGTGGATGAATTTGTTGATGTTCTTAACCAACACAAGAAAGCAGGAAGAATTAAAATTTTTGGTGGTTCAAACTGGACGCCTGAAAGAATTGATCAGGCAAATGAATACGCAAGAAAGAAGGGACTTGAAGGATTCTCTGTCGTGAGCAACAATTTTTCCCTTGCAAGAATGCTCGCGCCAATATGGCAAGGTGTCGTTTCAAGTTCTGATGAAAAATCAAGAAAATGGTTTGAAGAAAGACAGATTCCTCTGATTGCATGGTCAAGTCAGGCAAGAGGATTTTTTACTGGAAGATATTCCCCGGATGATAAAAGCGATGCGCAGATGGTCAGATGCTGGTACAGTGAAGATAACTTCAACCGTCTCGAAAGGGCAAAACAACTTGCAGAAAAACTTGGCGTCCCAACAACAGCCATTGCCCTTGCCTATGTGCTCAATCAAAAGTTTCCAGTATTTGCCCTCATAGGACCAAGAAGCGTTATTGAGACAAGGAGCTCTTTGAAAACACTTGAGATAGAATTGACAGAAGACCAGTTGAAATGGTTGAACCTTGAAACATAAGGGGGAAAATGTTAAGAAAAATTTTATGCTTATCTTTTTTGTTCGCTGCCTGTCTTGCCTTCTGTGAAGAAAAAGCAAATTTTTATCTCTGGCTTGAGCCAGAATGGTTTGAGGGTGTTACCGGACATTTTGCCTACTGGCCTGGTCCTGATTCTGCAAAAAAAGCAACTGGCTACTGGGCGATTGCTGGTCCAGGAATTTCTGCTGAATGGTCTCAGGGTGGAGAAAGTGAATGGAACTCAATTGGCGCTGGCGCTGACGAAACAAATGCCCAATGTTGGACGACCATTCAAATTCCAGCAGATGGAAGATATAGAATATGGGTAAGATATGTTGACCATAGAGATAGCACTGAACCATTCACAGTCGCCATAGAAAAGACGGAGAAAATAATTTTGCAGGGCGAGTTAGGCATAAGCCCTGTTGTCCCCAAAAATGATGAATATCAACTTTACTGGGGTTTTTCTTTTGGCTGGGGCTATATTGAAGGAAATCTTCCTTCAGGACAAGCAGTATTGAAGTTGATTATCAACAGGCCTGCCCAGGCATGGCGGCAGGTTGATGCAATCTGCATCACAGATGATACAAACTGGAAACCATTTGGAAGAGAAAAACCTTCCTTTGCTTACTTTTCTTTTTTTGATGTCAAAAATCCTTCTTTGCAGTGTAGGGGCTCAGGAAAATTTCTTCCAGTTGGAAGCATATGGAAACGACCGTCTGTTGCTGGCAAAGATTTTTCAATGTGGACAGGGATTTCAACTGATAAAAACTGGTGGAATAAACAGGACATAGAAAATCTCTCCCTGTATGAGTTATTATTTGAAAATGGCTGCGGTAGAGACATAAAAGAAGAATTTAAAAAGCAATTTGCTGGAAAACCAGACATTCCAATTATATCCTGGAAGAACATGCTACCAGGGATTTATCTTGGAGAAACTCCGGATTTATCGCCTGAGAGTCCTTTAAGAAAATGGCTTGAAAGAACAAAAATCCCATTTTACATCTTAACCAACTATGCAAATCCAAAATATGATGAAAACACAGGTCCTTTAACATATCAGGCGTTAACAGGCCCCCTTGCACAACAATTTATGGGTTATATCCATGGTGAAACAATTGGTACAGTGGGTGTTCATATTGGCGAAGAAAAACTTGGCAAAGACAGACGCGAGCACCTTGACCAGTGGGGTCAAAAACTTGCAACACTTCAAACAGACCAATGGAGCAAAATTTACAAAACCCAGATTTCTCCAGACCATCTTAAGAAAAGTATTCCATGCCTTTCCTGCGATAGTATCGCTCTTGCCCATCATTTTCATCAGATTGGAATGGATATTGTTGGTTATGAACTTGATGCAACAAATATCCATGCGCCAATGAGAAGTGCATTTGAAAGGGGTGCGGCACGTC
>DAONMJ010000076.1:0-7487 GCA_035392545.1 bacterium | reverse complement strand
CAGAAGGAGAATTTTTGATACTTACAGAAAACAGTGTTTCTCATCTATCTGAAAATTTCCATCGGTTGATCGAATTTGGAATACTTGCAAGTCTTGAGAGGCCTTTTGATCCGATGGAGAAGGCATTTAGAAATTTTGCGAACAGATATCTTTCTGGTACTGAACATATTCATGAAAATTGGACACTTGTGCAGGAGTATTACCTTTCCGATGAACTATTTGCGATGTCAAACGTGTGGAAATCTCCTGATGGGAATGACTATGTCATTGCCGTCAAGGGTTCACCTGAGGCGATTGTGGATTTATGCCACCTGACTCAAACTGTACAGAAGGAAATTGAAAGTGTTGTAAAAAAAATGGCGGAACAGGGATTGAGGGTGCTCGGTGTTGCCAGTGCAAGATTTGTACAGGGAAAAGTACTGCCAAAGAATCAGCACGACTTTAAATTTGACTTTATTGGACTGGTGGGTTTAATGGATCCGCCACGGGAAAATGCAGAAAATTCTATAAAACTCTGTAAAAAAGCTGGCATCAAAGTAATTATGATAACAGGAGATTATCCTGCTACAGCAGTGAATATTGCAAAGAGGATTGGACTTGAACCAATACATAGAATAGTAACCGGGCAGGAACTACTGGAAATGGACGATATGGCCTTGATGGAAAATATAGAAAATATTAATGTTTTTGCCCGCATTATGCCCGAGCAAAAATTGAGGATTGTTGATATGTTAAAGAAAAAAGGCGAAATAGTTGGAATGACAGGGGATGGTGTTAATGATGCTCCAGCCCTTAAATCTGCGCATATTGGTATTGCAATGGGAGAAAGAGGTACAGATGTTGCGAGAGAATCAGCGGATATTGTGCTCCTTGATGATGATATTTCTTCCATTGTTAAAGGTATTGAAACAGGGAGAACGATTTTTGATAATCTTAAGAAAACTGTGTCCTATATTATTTCTGTGCATGTTCCGATTATAGGCATGTCACTTTTCCCTGTACTTATGGGACTTCCTCTTGTTCTGGGTCCTGTGCATATTGTTTTTCTCGAAATGATTATAGATCCCGCATGTTCCACAGTTTTTGAGGCAGAACCTTCAGAAAGAGGTATTATGGAAAAACCGCCCAGAAAACTTAATGAATCACTTCTTGATGGTAGAACTTTTTTGTTCAGTATTCTTCAGGGTGTTGTGGTTTTCGGTGTTGTTTTCACCATTTTTTTATTGGCGCTGGCTCGTGGACATGATGAGGCAAGGTCGCGAGCAATTACCTTTATTACATTAATCATTTCAAACATCTGTTTAATTCTTACAAATCGTTCAAGAGTGGATACGGCTTTTTCAAAAACCCTTTTTTCAAACAGACCTCTTATCTATGTGGTGTCAGGAGCGTTAATTTTTCTTTTTTTCGTAATCATCAATCCATTCCTGCAAAATCTTTTCAAATTCAGTTATGTTGATTTTCATGATGTTATGTTTTGTGTGATTGCAGGATTTGCCAGTATTTTATGGTTTGAAGGAATAAAATACTTCAGGAGAAATTCCAAAAAGCCCATGCTTTAATATCATCCATGTCTTAATACAGGCCTTCCTGTCTGGTTATGATTTCCTGAACCTCTGTTGCACTGACCTCAGAGATAGCGCAATTTTTCTTGCCTGCTATTGATGCAAGAACACCTGCTGCATGTCCTGTTGCCATGCACGTTGCCATGACCCTGATTGCTCCCATTGCTTTGTGGTCAGCAGAAATACATCTGCCAGCAACAGCAAGATTTTTCGATTTTTCAGGAATCAAACAACCAACAGGTATGCTAAACCAGTCGTTCTCAGGCGGATACAGTTTATTCCTGGAAGGGAGATAATTTTTATATTTATCAAGCATAACACAATATTCTGGTGTTTGGCATTCTTTGCAGCACAGATGCGTTTTTATTGTTCTTCCAAAGGGACAATGAATGTCAATCCAGTAAGTGCAGCGGGCAATGCTATCATCAGTTTTTATCCCTTCAACAACATTTTGTTCTGTCAGGGTATATAAACCCTTTATCTGTCTTGTTTCTCTAATGCCAGCATTGATGTGAAATGCTGAAATGTATGAGTTTTCAAATCCCTTAACATTCTTCTTGAAAAACTCAAAAATTTTGAATGTTTCTTTCCTGAGGAAAATCTCTGCCTCTGTTAAGTCAACGGGATTTGTTCCATCTCCTGCAAATCTCGTCATATTGAAACTTCTTTCTCCTTTTCGTATGGTGCTTCCTTTTCCGCCAATGCCTTCGTTGAAAATTTTTAATTCGCCACTATTTCTTAATTCAGCAAGTTGTTCTCTGGCTTTTTTTACAACATCATCAGTCAACTTTTCTTCGTCAATGCCAGCAATTTTGAAGATACAACCCATTGATTCAGTGTTTCCGTCCTGTGGTCTTCCTTTGGTACACTCAAAACCAGAAAAATATGCAATATCTGCATCTCCGGTTGCGTCAATGAAATATTTTCCTTCGACTGTCATTTTGCCTTTCTTGTTGGCAATTTCAATACTTTTGATGTTTCCTTCATTCACGCAGGACGAGACAAAATACGAGTGATAAAGAAATCTCACGCCAGCATCCAGCAGAAGTTGTTCGGCTGCATACTTCAAAATTTCTGAATCAAAAGAAATCCCATACTTTTTGAATGCGGTTTCCCATTTTTCACATCCATCTAATTCAGCCGTCTTCTCAACAAGTGCTTTCAAAAACCCTGCAACTGCTGGTTCTTTTTCATTGAGATAATGACCAAGAATTGAACCGATAATTCCAGTTGTTGCCATTCCACCACAGAATCCATATCTTTCAATAAGTAATGTATCTGCACCATTTTTTGCTGCTGCCCAGGCAGCAGCCATACCTGCTGGTCCTGCCCCAATAACTATGATATCTGCTTTCATAATTCCCCCTTTTTCATTCAATTCTTAATTTCAAATAGTTTTTGTTCAAAGATTCTCTTGGATTTTTGCCAGAATAGAAAAGAAAGGTATGTGGCAATGACAAGCAAAAGTAACCCGGTGATGATACAAGGGAGAGAAGTGTTTTCTGAAAGGTCTCTGAGAAACACTGGTATCAAAAATTTTGTTGGCGAAAGCCACGCAAGATAAAAATTCTTTATGTGCCTATCATACGCATAGACCGAGCTTATCAGAGGGACGACAAAAAACCATATAAATAATATCAGTGCTGGAATATTACCGGAGTTTTTTGCAAATCTCATCCTGAATCCTTCTATGAGAAACATGATGAAAAACATTGAAATTGAGAAAAAAATAATTTGCAGAAAAATATCAATATACGGTATTGTTATTTCCCGTATCCTGCTGAAATGAAACACTATGAGAAGAAGCATAGTAATCTGAAAAGATACACAAATTATTGTGAGAAATTTTACTGTTGTCAGTGATGGCGCATCATCATGATGCCACATTACATGTTCTTTCATCTGAAGTTTTATAAAATACCTTCTCAGGTTAATTCTTCTCGGAATAGAAAAAATTAAAAGGATAAATGCAGTGAAGATTGAGAAAGAATTACCGAGTGGGAGACGGGTTTCAATAAATGCAGATGACGAACAATCTGTAAGCAAACCGTGTGTATAAAAACCGTAAAATCTTCCTGTGATGAAAAATGCCAGTACTCCATAAAGCCAGAGTACTTCTTTTTTAGAAAGAGCAGGCGAATCTTCAGAAAATATTTTTCTTTTTGATGAGAAAAATGCAATGGTGCCAAAGGTAATCCACAGCATCATAGTGTAAAAAATAGTGGGTATTGGGGAACCATAAAAATATACAAATGCTGTGTATGTGTTTGGATAGAAGTTGCTCTGGTCACTGATGATCGTTCGAATAGCAGGAATCGGCGAAAGATTAATTAAAATTGGATTTACAGCCAAGAAGGTTAACACTGTTGCAAATCCCCAGGTTTGTCTTGCACCAAATTTTAATGTCAATGATTTGGTAAGTCCGCTCCATGTTGCCAGCAAATAAAAGAATGCTGCACACATACAAATCAGAATACTGCTGGAAAAATACTGATAAAAACTTATCCCACCTGACAAAACGCCAATGATACCCGCAAGAAATGAAATGCCCCAGATAATGATTGCGTCTGATGATTGACCAAATATGTATCCAGAGATAATATTCTGGGGGGAAAGAGGAGTCAGACGATGGAAATTAATAATGTCAGACATTCTGTCCCTGACAATTCTTGTTTCTATTGAGAATGTTCCATAAATCACTAGAACAATGTATTGAATGACAAGCATCGCAATAGCGAAATTTTTTCCAATAAGTTTAGAAATGTGTACATTCATTCCTTTGAGTGGTTGATGATTGACCCATATTACAAAATACACAATTCCAATAAGAATAATTTCTGCTGCAATCAGTGACAGTATCCTTAATGGCCTTGTTTGAATTCTTTTTAATGCTATGTACAAGGGATTTTCAACTAACATTTTTTGCACTTGTTTTGAAAAAAATTGTTTGAATATCTTCTTTGATCTTTTTTATTTCCAGAATCGGGACATTGCTCTCTATCAGAAATTTTACGAAGTCAGGTATTACGGAGTCATTTCCTTTGATATAAATGTGCCATTTCTCATTACTCTTTTTTTCGAATTTCAGCAGAGAAGGGTAGTTTGTCAAAATTTTTGTTAAATCATGTAAATTTTTAAATGTGTTTAGTTCCACACAGACAGTGTCAGCCGGTATGTCAGAAAGATTTTCAAGTTTGCCCCATTTAATCATTTTCCCTTTTTCCATTATTCCAGCAGCAGTACAGAAATCAGCCAGTTCAGTCAAAATATGAGACGAAATAATAATTGTTTTTCCTTCGTTACCAAGGTTTTGCAAAATTTCTGAAAGTTCTTTTCTTGCAAGGGGATCAAGTCCGCTTGCTGGTTCATCAAGCAAAAGAATCTGTGGTCGGGGAAGAAGGGTTTTTGCAAGGACAAGTCGTTGTTTCATACCCCTTGACAGTTCTCCAATAAAAGCATCCTTTTTTGTCATAAGGTTGACCATGTGAAGTTCTGATTCAATTCTTTCCTTTCTTTTGTATGTTTCAATACCATAAGCAGAAGCATAAAGTTCAAGGAATTCCCAGACCTTCATCTCTTCATAAACAGGTGAAAAATCAGGCATAAAGCCGATGATTTTTCTTATCTGAAGAGTTTGTTTTTCAAGGTCAAATCCATTGATAGTAATTTTTCCATGTGTTGGCTTCAGAAGGGTTGCCAGAACTTTTAATGTTGTGGTTTTTCCTGCTCCATTTGGGCCAACAAGGCCAAAAATGTCTCCTGTAAATACATGAAAACTGATATTTTTGCAGGCAGTGACATTTTCAAAATCCACAATCAAATTTTCTACATTGACAATTGCTTCCATTTGTATAGAATAATATAATAATTCTGGAAATTGTTCAATATTGTGTACAGAGAGGAGGGAAGGGGAAATGAAAAGTAAAATAATACTTTATCTGATATTCTGTTTAACCTGTGCTTGTTTTGCTGGTGTGAATATGGGTGGATTCATCATTGATATACAAACACAACTACCAGTATCAGATGCCACTGTTTCAATTGTGGGAACAAATCTTTCTGCAACGACTTCTGATACTGGATTTTTCCTGATTTCTAATATACCGGTGCAGTCAACAGGTTTTCAATTCAAAGCAAGTAAAACAGGTTATGTGGATACTTATACGATGCTTGGAAACTCTGGAACAACCAATGTGTCAGAAGTTTCATTCCCTGTTTTTTCAAATACCATGTACAGCAACATGCATAGTGTGGCTTTTGGCGGAATTGCGCATACATCAGGCAAAGCAGACATAGTTGGTACAGTAGATAGCAGTAATAAGGCGGGTGTAAGTGAAGTGGTGATTTCTGCAAAATATATGGATACCAATGCAAATGCTGGAACTATTAGATATGTAAATACAAATAGCATGCCTGACAGTTCTTTGACTTCAACCTCATCAAATGGTGCATTCATTATTTATAATGTTGACCCTTATAGACCCATTAAAATTATTGGAACAAAAACAGGAAGTGTTTTTTCTTCCAGTATTGTGATTGGTTATCCTGACAAAATTACAGTTGGTGGTATTGAGCAGGTTAGTAATCTTCTTCAATTATCTGCAAAGGTATTATGGGATGAAAATCCAGTGTCAGGAGCAACGGTTTCAATTCCTGGTACTACAACCACTGCCACATCAGCAGCAGATGGTTCTTTCACACTGGATGTTAATCCAACCTCCTACGGGGTTCTCAAAATTTCAAAAACGAACTATATTGATTCATATTTTACAGGCAGGGCTGACGAAGAAGGTCGAAAGCAAAATGGAGATGATGAAGAAGAATTTTTTGCAATTCCTGTATCTGATTATAATTCTATTCTGGGTTCTCTTGGTAAAAGTCATGTATCTGGAAAGGGAGATATTATAGGAGAAGTTCTCACCATTAATTACTTTTCTGTGGCAGGAGCAACAATCAGTGTTTATGATAGAAATGGAACTATATTGCATCCTGACATTATTTATTTTAATGAAGAAGGAGAACCAGATATTTCACTTACTTCAACAACATCTGATGGTAATTTTCTAGTGTTAAACCTTGACCCTGGATATTACTTTATCACAGCAGAAAAATCGGGTTTTGAGTTTTCAAGAAATATGGCAGTCGTTTTTGCCAATGGTATTACCAGTCCTCCTGAGATTATTTCATATCCACCGCTTCCAGGGATAGCAAAAGCAAAAGCAGAAGATATTCCATCAGCCAATGTTTCAAAAAGTGCCGAAAATGTTAAAATGCTTGCTTTTATGCTTAATTTGATGAAATGGAACACTGATGAAAGTGTAATTTTTGATAGTGTCATTGTCACAGCAAAAGGAACAGGCAATATTTCCACATCCCTTTCAAGCGCAAAACTTTATCTTGACTCAAACAATGATGGAAGTTATGAAACACTGGTTTCAACAGGAATTATTTCTGGCAATAAAATTACTTTCAACAATATCAATAAAGAAGTTGATATGGGATTAAATCAGAGATACCTTGTTGTGTTTAATTTCAATGGAAGTGCTTCAATTGGTCAGACATTTGGTGTTGATATACTGAAAAATTCTGATGTATCTGCGCACGCAAAAGATTCTGGATTACATGTAACCTGTGAGGGGGATGAACCTGTTGTTGGTAATTTAATGACCATTGCGAATGTGTATCCCCCTGTACAACCTGTGAATATATCGCCTGAAAATGGTGCCACAGGAATTATGCCATTTAACTATGTGCTTCAATCAAGTGCTTTCAATGCCGGTCAGGGCAGCAATACCCACAAGGCGTCTCAGTGGAGAATCTGGAAAGATGGAGAAACACAGGAATTATTTACCTGGTATGGTTTTGAAGACCAGATTAATCTAACTACAATTCATACACCTGTGCCACTTGAAGGATTGACAA
>DAONMJ010000075.1:0-7580 GCA_035392545.1 bacterium | reverse complement strand
TTTATGTTATTGATGTATAGAAATTGAAAAACTTTTACTGAAAAATTCTCCGGGATCTTCAGTGCCACTATTGCTTTGGTAATCCTATCAATCAAAAATGCGATGGCAAAGATTGAATAAAAAAAAATCAATTTATTTATCCCTGTTTTCTTTCTGTTTTTTCCTGACTCCTCTGACATTTAATACAGTATTTTGTATATGGAATTGCTTTTAATCTCGCCTTAGAAATTGGCTTATTGCAGGATTCGCATATCCCATATTTTTTCCCATCAATTTTCTTCAATGATTCTTCTATCATTCGAAGCAGTTCAATCTCTGAACTGGTAAGATTTAAATCAAGGTCTTTTTCAAATGCATCAGTACCAAGATCCGCAATATGTGTTGGTACGCCAGCTCCTTCAGATACATTTCCGCGCGCACTCTGCTGGGTATTCTCTTCAAGTTGAGAAAGACTTTTCAATATCCTGACCTTTTCCCTGATCAGGATATCCCTAAAACTTTTCATTTCTTTTTGATTCACATTACCTCCTTCAAATATCAAATATGATCTCTGTCTGCAAAAAATTCCTAACTTTCTTAATCTCCATGCGGTGATAGGTAACGGCTTTAACTTCTCGTTCCACTCCTTCACTTCTGTGTCCAGTTGTCACGCACACAAGTTTGTTTTCTTTTTCTGAACAATCTATATTAAACAAAAATTTATAAAAAATCAAATGTTCCTTCAGTGCAATGAAAAGCAATTCATTCAAAAAACAAACAAGAAGTCCCTCTTTAGAGTCAGAATAAAAGGTTTTCTCTCGCTGATATTGGGGTTCTTTTATCTTCTTTTGAGGCTTCAGTATATCATAAAGTCCCATTGCGGCATTTTCAAACAGTTCCTGCAGATTTCTCCCATATACTCTTATTGCAATATCCGCTGGATGTTCAATATATTCAAATTTCTTCTGTTTCCCGGACGATTGCGACATCCGCAATACGATCTCCCTGATTAAGATTTATCAGTTTTACCCCGAGAGTGCTTCGTCCAACTTTTCTTATTTCGTTAACAGGTACCCTGATAATCATTCCGCCCATTGTCATCACTATAATTTCATCATCTTCCTGAACCATCTTTGTTTTTACCACATAACCGGTTTTACTATTAACCTTCATATCAATAACACCCTTACCACCTCTTTTCTGTCTCCTGTAATACTTAACATAGGTCCTCTTTCCATATCCATTTGAAGAAACCGTAAGTATTTCCTCAGTCGGTTTTTCAGAAACAAAAACCTGGCCGCAAACCACTTCTTCCTTTGGATTTTTGAACCGTATCCCTATTACTCCCATACCTGTCCTGCCAATTGGTTTAACCTCCTGCTCACTGAATCGTATGCAAAAGCCGTGCTTTGTAAAAAGCATGATGTCCCTGTTGCCATCAGTAAGCTTGACATCAATCAGTTTATCATCGTTCTTCAGTGTAATTCCGATAATACCGCCCTGTCTTGGTTTACTGTATGCAATAAGAGGCGTTTTCTTTACTATACCTTTTTTTGTCAGCATCAAAATAAACTGACCTGAAGAAAAATCAGGAACCGGTATCACTGCCGCGATTTTTTCCTCAGTTTGAATCTTCAAAAGATTCACAAGGGGTTTGCCTCTTGCAACACGACTTGCTTCAGGAATAAGATACCCCTTCAACCAGTGGACCCTGCCTGTTTCTGTAAATATCAACAATTGATCAATGGTTGAACATACAAATACATGTCTCACAAAATCATCCTCTTTTGTCCCGGCGCCGAGAATTCCACGCCCACCGCGTCGCTGTCTTCTATACGTTTCAAGGGGCAATCTCTTGATATAACCGTGTGCAGACACAGTGACAACAATATCCTCAGGACGTACAAGGTCCTCATCACTCAATTCTTCTATTGGAGAACCAATTTCTGTACGTCTCCTGTCAGAATATTTATTTTTCAAAACCTTTAATTCTCCTTCAATAATAGCATTAACTTTTTCTTTGCTTGCAAGAATAGCCTTCAATTCAGCAATTTTTTTGCTAATCTGGTCAAGTTCTTCTTCTATCTTGTTTCTCTCAAGTTTTGTTAACTTGCCTAACGGCAGAGCGAGAATCGCATCAGCCTGTTTCTGACTCAAAGAAAACTTTTTCATCAGGTTTTCTCTTGCTTCTTCAACGCTGTTTGAATTTCTTATAAGAGAAATCACCTTATCAAGATTGTCAACGGCTATTTTAAGACCCAACAAAATATGATGTCTTTCTTCTGCTTTATTTAATTCAAAACGAGTCCGCCGGATAACAACATTTCTTCTGTGCTCAAGAAATAACTCAAGAATTTCTTTTAGAGTAAGAAGTTTCGGCTGTCTGTTTACCAGCGCAAGGTTAATAATTCCGTACGTCGTCTGTAATTGTGTATGTGAGTACAACTGATTAATAATAATATCTGTGTTTTCACCCTTCCTTGTCTCAAGAACGATGCGTATACCTTCCTTGCTTGATTCATCCCTGACATTGCTGACGCCACCTATTTTCTTTTCCTCAACCAGTCTGGCAATATTTTCAACAAGTGTGGATTTATTCACCTCATAAGGAATCTCAGTAATCACGACATTATCATGATTTTTTGCTTCTTCCACTTCCACCTTTCCGCGAATTGTTATGATACCTTTTCCGGTGGTGTACGCTTCAACAATTCCCTGAGTTCCACAGATTGTTCCACCTGTTGGAAAATCAGGCCCTGTAACAAATTTCATGATATCCTCAACTGTACAATCCGGGTTCTTTATCATCATAATCAGCGCGTCGCAAACCTCACCAAGGTTGTGCGGCGGAATATTGGTTGCCATACCAACTGCAATTCCAGAAGAGCCGTTGATTAATAAATTCGGGACTTTGCTTGGAAGGACAACAGGTTCAACAAGGGACTCGTCAAAATTAGGCATAAAATCCACTGTGTCTTTTTCAATATCCGCAAGTATTTCCATAGCCAGCGGACGAAGTCTTGCTTCAGTATATCTCATTGCCGCTGGAGGGTCACCATCAATTGAGCCAAAGTTCCCCTGACCATCAACCAGGACATATCTTAATGTGAAATCCTGAGCCATCCTTGCAAGGGATTCGTAAATAGGCGAATCACCATGAGGATGATATTTACCCATCACTTCTCCAACGATACGAGCACTTTTCTTATAAGGCCTTCCTGGTTCAAGACCAAGTTCCATCATGGCGTAAAGAATTCTTCTATGCACAGGTTTAAGTCCATCCCTAACATCAGGCAATGCGCGACCTATGATAACACTCATTGCGTAATCAAGGTAGGAATTTCTCATTTCAATCTCTATCCCTACCGGCGTAATTTTTTCCTTTGGCTGTTGTTGTTTTTCTTTATCGTCCACAATTCCTCCTTAAATATCGATGTTTTTTGCTTCAAGCGCAAAATTCTGAATGAATTGTTTGCGAGGTTCTACCTGTTCACCCATGAGTATCGTAAAAATTTCTTCAGCCTTTGCGGCATCATCCAGAGAAACTTTCAACAATCTTCTTGTGGCTGGATTCATGGTAGTTTCCCATAACTGTTCCGGGTTCATCTCTCCAAGACCTTTGTACCTCTGTACTGTTACACCTTTTTTCCCATATTCTTTTACAACATCAAAAAGTTGTTCAAAAGATGTTTTTTTGTTCTCTCCATCAAGAGAAATCCCAAAGGTTTCATTCCAGAATTCCCTTGATAATCCAATACTCTTGATTTCAGAAAACAGTTTCTCGCATTCTCTTCGTTCATATATTTCAGTCAGTTGATAATTCCCAACGAAAAGATTTTGATTATTCAACTGATTTTTTTCCATGAACTCTGACAGTTGCTCGTCTGAATAAAAGTAGTACTGGTCACCATTAAGTTTCACTGAATAACTTGGAAGCACGCCGGACTTTGAATCAACGGAAGAAAAATATTTTTTGATATCAATGCCTCTTTTTTTCAGCATTTTACCCAGTTCTACGAAACGTTTTGAAAACTTCGCAAGTTTTTTAATTTCTGCACCGACCAAGGGTTTTTTCAATGAACCAGCCTGCACGGCAAGTTTTTCACTCCCGAGATTCAAAAGTATCTCCTCCATCTCGGTTTCACTCTCAATATACGCCTCTTTTTTTCCTTTTTTTATTTTGTATAGAGGCGGTTGTGCGATATAACAATATCCCTGCTTGATCAGTTCTGGCATTTGCCTGAAGAAAAATGTCAACAGTAGCGTTCTTATGTGAGCACCATCAACATCAGCATCAGTCATGATAATAATTTTATTGTATCTGATTTTAGAAATATCAAATTCTTCTCCGTATCCAGCGCCAATCGCACTGATTGTCATACGAATTTCGTTGTTGCTTAAAACTTTGTCAAGACGAGCTTTTTCCGTATTTATGATTTTCCCTCTCAAAGGTAAAATTGCCTGAAAGGTTCTATCTCTGCCCTGTTTTGCGCTCCCACCAGCAGAATCTCCTTCAACAATGAAAAGTTCCCTGAGTTTAGGATCACGAATAGAACAATCAGCAAGTTTGCCGGGTAGTTCCCCTCCTTCAGCAAGCTTTTTCCTGGTCAGGTCCCTTGCCCGTCTGGCTGCTTCCCTTGACTTCAAGGCAGTGATTGCTTTATTAAGAATATCCCTTGCAGCATCCGGGTGTTCCTCAAGAAAAGTGTAAATTTTGTCAAAGGTAATACTTTCCACAAATGGTTTCACAGTAGAATTACCAAGTTTCGTCTTCGTTTGACCTTCAAATTGTGGGTCAGGAATTTTTAAGCTGATAACAGCAGTTAAACCCTCTCTTACGTCCTCACCACTGAGAGTGGTATCTGAGTCAAGAATTTGATTCTTCTTACCATACTCATTGATACCCCTTGTCAAACCCGCTCTGAAACCAGTCAGATGCGTCCCACCATCTCGTGTATTAACATTGTTCACAAATGAAAGAATTGTTTCATTATAACCATCATTATATTGAAACGCCACATCCAGCTCCATGTCGCCTTCTTCTTTTCTAAAACAATACGGAGGAGAAAACAATGCAGTTTTATTCTTATTCAGAAATTCCACAAATGACACCAGTCCACCATCAAATTTAAAAACCTCACTTCTTGTTTTTCTTTCATCTTCAAATTTGATTGTGAGAGATGGATTTAAAAAAGCAAGTTCTCTCAATCTGCTCGCAAGAATATTGTCATCAAATTCAACTGTTTCAAAAATTTCACCGTCAGGTTTGAATGTAACAGTCGTTCCATTATCTTTTGTTTTTCCAACGACTGTGAGTTGAGAAACCGGATTGCCTTTTTCATATTTCTGGTGATAAATTTTCCCATCTCTTCTTATTTCAACCTCAAGCCATTCTGAAAGTGCGTTAACTACAGAAACTCCAACACCATGTAATCCACCTGAAACCCTGTATGCTTTCCTGTCAAATTTTCCACCAGCATGAAGCATTGTCAGAACCACTTCTACTGCTGGTTTGTTTTCGGTTTTGTGAATATCAACAGGTATGCCTCTTCCGTTATCAGCAACAGATACACTGTTATCAAGATGTATCACAACCGAAATCTCTGTACAATAACCTGCCATCGCCTCGTCAATACTATTATCAACAACCTCATATACAAGATGATGCAAACCAAAAACTGATGTATCACCTATGTACATCGCGGGTCTTTTTCTTACCGCCTCAATTCCTCCAAGTACCTGAATTTTCGTCGCGTCGTATTTTGCTCCAGATTTTTCTTTTTCCATCAAGAACCTCCTATTTTTTCAAATTTAATTTTATCACTTTTTTTAAGTAAAGTCAAGGAAAAATTGCATCTCTCATTTTTTGTAATATCAAGAAAAATCAATTACTTAAAGAGGTGGTCACCTTGAAAAATATCTTTCCATAAAAAAGTTTCTGCCGGCAGGCAAAAATCGGACAGGAGTATAATACATTGAAGAAATTTTCCTCAAATAAAAATCGCGATAGTTATTGAAAATAAAGTGATTCCCATTGATCAAATAAAATTTTGCTCCCATAATTTCTACAATTTTTACTGATACGTTCTGAAAATAAATAACAAACTTTTCAATATCTTTTTCGTTGAGAGATACTATGAGAAAATTTTTCCCATCAAAATCCCTGAAGTCAGTAACGTAATCATAGTATCTTCCACTTCTCGACAGTGAGCCAAATAGCACAAAATCCTTCCTGCAATGATAAGATAGCACAGATGTTTCAGTGTATCCTGTGGACGCAGGAATTCTCCCATCCAGATTTTTTTCTACTACTTCGCACAATTCTGCAGGCCTCAAAAACATTATGATTTGCGGATATTTCTTCAACCCCCTAAATGTCTCAACAGGCATGGCAACAACGAAAACAACAATAATCATTATCAACATAGCAAGATAAAAACAGTGTCTAAGCGCTTTATCAAGTACATTCAATGGCAGAGAAACGATGATAAGAAAGAAAAAAGGATAAAAAGATACCATCCAGTGTAATCCCACATTTTTTATCAACGATAGACAAAAGAAAAAGAAAAACGGAATTATAAAACAATACCAGAATACATTGCCTTTTTTGTGAACATTGAAAAACAATTTATCTTTGAAAAAACTCACTGCCAGAGCAGGCGTCATTAAAAAAACCTGTTCTATCAAATAAACAATCATACTACTCAAATCAACGTGCATTTCCTTATTTCTGTAAAAAAGATTGAACATAACATTCAACCAGCAATGTTGATAATTCCATGCAATATTAATAAAAATCAATGGCAAACTGCTCATAACAAACAAAGCAAATGTCTTCCATACTTTTTTGTCCCGCAGCATCATGCAAAAAATGAACAATGCCATACCGTATAAAACAGCAAAATACTTCGAAAGAAAAGCGCATCCAAAAAAAACACCAGAAAGAATAGCATCAAACGTTCTGGAAGATTTCAATGTTCTGTAGAAAAAAACACCAGAAAGAAATGTAAAAAAAATGAGGGGTACATCATTCACGCTCAGAACATTGAGAACACTAACAGGAGACAGAAGAAAAATAGCCCCGCAAAGAAACGCTTTATCCCCATCTACTTCCATCAATAATCTTACAATCATAACCGCAATTAAAGGAATAACAATCAACGGAAAAATTCGGTAAATAAAAATGTCGTTGCCAAAAAAAGAAAACAACCACATCACCCAGCCAATCATTGGTGGATGTTCATAATATCCCCAGTTAAGATGCTTCGCCCACACAATAAAATATGCCTCATCTCCTGTAATCGGAACAATTCTCGCAAAAAGCATTCTGATACAGGTAGAAACAGCAAGTACCCACAGAAAAAGTTTTTTTGTATGCATATGTATATTATATTGTTTTTTGTCTAATTTCGCAGGTAAATGAAATTCTGTATTCTCGCTTACTTCATTTGCTGTGTCTTTCGTAAGGAAGCCCTGCTTGATTTACGCATGACAAGATTGATAGGAAGAAAAAACAATGATGTTTTGCTGAATCGAATCGTTCTTCTGAATATAGAATTGTATGACGATATTCTTCTTCTTGCATGATAATAACCTTCCTG
>DAONMJ010000074.1:0-7607 GCA_035392545.1 bacterium | reverse complement strand
GCTATATTTGTTTTCTAGGGACAAACATCATGATGGTGAAATTGCGGCATGGTATCTGATTTTCTTTGGAAGTTTAAGATACTGGATAGATCATTTTAGGGGAGATCTTATTCCAGGTGTATTTAGATTCTATCCGACCCAGATGTATGGAATTGTTTGTTTCCTTATTGGTGCCTACTGGATTTTCAGGCTATTTTTCACCAATCAGAAGATGATCTGATAGATTGTTTTTGCTATCAGAGCCACGGCAATAGAAACCATTCCTATCAGACCTACGCCACAGGTGTATCCAGCCAGAATGATTGGGGTATATTTTCTCCACGTCTGGCTACCAAATTTTTTTGCAAAGTAGAATCTGCCCAGCATTGCACCTACGAAAAGTGGTATTGTGTAATGTGGCCACGCTGCCACTCCACCAATGAGCCCATAGAAAAATGCAGCAGGTGCTTTTAGAAAACCCAGAATTGCGTTCAAAATCAATCCACCAGCGGCGAAACTGAGGAAGTAAAACGGTTTAATTGCTTTAATCATGTAACTTGTTCCTGACTCACCGAGTGTGCTGCTGATCCATAAACTCTGGGTTATCGCGTTCAACGGCCACATTTTCTGAACATACGGGTAGGTTGCTGACGGAATGGGTGATAAGTGCCAGATGATGGACCAGAAGAGAAAACTACAGAATAACATGATGATAAGAGCAGTGAATTCTGCCTTGTAGTAACTGGTAAATTTTGTTCGGGTTAGTTCAAGTTGTTTGAACGACTGGGTCATCCCGCCTACATCAAAATATGGGATAGGAGAAAACCATATTGCAGCGCCTTTGTATCCGCTGAAGATGAAACTGGCTTCTCTGACCAGCGGGAAAGAAACACCTGTTGCGACACCTGTAATACCATACATTCGTGCAGAGGTATAACTTAAAAAAGGAGTCAGAATAAATCCAAAAAGGATAAAAATAAAAACAGGGAATTCAGGGACGAGGGAATGTGTCAATACTATGAAACAAATGGTTGCCAGTGTCCACAGACCAAGAGCCACTGGAATTGGATAATCCCCCCTACCCTTTGGCAATTCTTCTTTTGTTTCAGCAGTATTTTTCTTCCTTCTCGCTGTAATTGTTTTCCATATTCCTATAAGCCCGACACATATTCCACCGCCTATGATTGCATTAATCCAGAAGTCCATGTTTGCTGATATTGATGTTGGAACAACACTCATTCCAGGTTGCCAGTTTTTAATAATGTGTGCACGATAAAGAATGGGATTGCTGACACACTGTGCAAGTATTGAGGATGTTAGAGAGCCAGCAACCACCCAGAATGGTAAAACAAATCCTGCAAGTATAGTACCAAGGTCTGTCATCAAACCGAGCATACAGGCAGGCGCTTTTGCGCCAATCTGTGCTGTAAAATCAACCCAGGGTATTGGTATCAGTTGCAGGGGTTTTGACATGAGAAGCCCTGTAATTGTTGGAATCACCACATAAAATGCACCGAAAATAATACCAATCATGGCGCTCACACTGAATACCCGCCATCTCCAGCTTTCAGTTTTTCCTGTAGCTTCTGCAAGGGCTGTGGCACCTTCTGATGCTACTGGAGCCATCGGGAAGGCAAGTTTTTCTCTATCACTGGTAATCCTGAACAACACATATCCGAGGGTGAACTGGGTAATTCTGATAAGGAAGGCAAAAACAATAATAATCACAATCGGTTTTATCCAGTCATGGTGAAAGAAAGTCCTTTTAAAAAGGGCTTCTGAATCTACGGGAGGTACCACCCATGATGGGATTTTATCTGAGATTCCAAAAGATTGAGCGTAATGTGACTGGATAAAATACTGTCTCCATATTAACTCACCAAATGCGCCACCGTGTATGGTGAGTCCAGCAGTACCTAAAATTGTACCACCTCCGGCAACAGCACCAGCAAGAATATACAAGATATAAATTTCCTGCCTTTTCAGCGGAACGAAAGAACGTTTTGCAATTTCAACCAGCAGTATTACAGCCACCCATTGAGCAGCTCCACCAAGACCTCCGCCAGTAATTAAACCAAGATATATTGCGCCGGGTAACATAATAAAACCTATGAAAATTGCGGCTATAACTGCCTTAATACCAAACCCTTCCTGAAATTCTTCTACCTCAGGTCTAAAATCATTGATATTTTTTTCGTTCATTCGTTTTCCCTGTTATGAAATAGACAAACCCAGCATTGTTTTGCCCTGCTTTTCATATTCTTTTTTTACTTCAATACTTACTGTTCTCCAGACCAGAAATTGCTTGCGTATTCCATCAAGAAATCTTCTGTTCAATCTTTTCCAGTCAGACGATTCTCCACTGTCTCTTGTAATTTCAAGATTGATTGTATAGAAATTATACTGCCCCATTGGAGACATTGTTATTTTTACTTTCTGTGTTACCCCTAAATCAAATGGTGCCAGAGCGACACTGGTATTGATGATATAAGAGTGCTTGCCGGATGAATGTTTCTCCACATTTAATCCGGTATCACTGGTGTAGAAATTTCCGAGAGAAACATCCTGGTATGAATTAAAATATTCAGACAAGAATGTTGAAAGTCCGACCACTTCCAGTTCGCTGACCGTAAAGGGAAATTCAAATGTCCATATATCTCCTTTTGGTTCAGGAAGTACCCAGCGTCTTGTCACATCAGGTACAGCCATCTGCGATGCTTTCTTTGCAGGATAAATAGTGGATAATAGTACAGTGATAATAATAATAATTGTTGCAAAGACCGCGGATAGAGAGGAGTAATTGAGGATAAGTCCATGCAATAAACCAGTTATGATGAGAAATTTCGTTACCATCTGTCCGAGTAAATATCCACCCACAGCGCCCATAACAGCAAACACACCGGATTCTGCCAGATACAATGAGGCAATATGTACAGGAGCCAGTCCAACCGCACTATAGGTGCCTATTTCTCTGAGCCTTTCATAAACCGAGCCAAGCATAGTATTAAGAACTATCATTGCGGCGATGAGAATTGGAATGATAAGGTTGCTCAATCCTGATAATGAAGTAAGCCCTATACTGCTGTAAACAGTGACCTTGTTTTCATGTCCGACAAACAGTATGGCAGCAAGTTTAGAAATAAATGATTCCACAATTTCCTGTACATTTTCTCCAGGATAAAATTTTATTGCAATTGATTGAAGTGTTCCCTGAAGGTCTTTTACTACTTTCGGGGGAACAATAGGAATATTTGATGGTTCAATGTGTATGAAACTTTCAAGTTTTTCAACCGATCCAAAAACCTGTGCCTTCTGTTCCATTTTGATCTTGCTGAGTTCTTTGGATGGAAGGGACGCAAAGTTTACCGGAGTCAAAAATTCGTCATCAAGGTCTCTGATACTGGTCATCTTTTCTGAATCAAATATTCCCTTTACCCGCAGGGGTTGGCCAAATATCATAACCTTTGTCTTTCCAATATCTGCAATACTGATTCCAAGATCTTTCGCAAGTTTATCTGGAAGTATTATGACATCTGTTTCGCCTGGTTCCAGCCAGGAACCCGCTATTAGAAATTTGTCAGGCCCTGTAACTTCTTTTTCTTCAGGAGTCAGTCCCAGCAGTCCTGAAGCATAACAACTTTTGTCTCCATTTCTTATTTCTACTGCTGTTTTATTTTCAAGTTCTTCATTGATGAACCAGTACCTCTGCGCGATGACGCCGTGTCCCTGAAAATCATCAAGTACATATTTATAAGCAACCTCCTGAAGTGGACTCCATGAGCGGTCCCTGAGAAGAGCGCCGTTATAAAGAGGTTTGTTGGGTCTCATGATTTGATTGAATTTCATAAATGATTTTATGGAGGTGAAAGACAGAACCGTGAATGTAAGAAGTACAAGGGTAATGCCTGTAAGCATTGTTCTGATCTTTCTTCGTTTCATGTTAGCAACCCCGAGAGAAAACGCTGTTCCTGCTGCAGCTATTCGTCCAACATCAGTTTGATAAACCTTTGCACCTTCCCTTTTCAATCTTTGCATTTGTTCTTCAAATTTTGATGTGATGATTGAAATGACAACAATTGATAAGGAAAGCACAACAAAGGCAAGCAATATCACTTCAGGAGCATTGGTCAATTTGAAGGCAGGGTGCACAATCCTCATAACGAAATAAATTACAAGAAAAATCAATGCCATACCAGCAATTCTTTTCTCTAATTTAGGAAAACCAAAAAATAATCTTTCTCCAAAATAGGCAAAAGGAAGCAGTAACAGAAAATAAAAGATAATGCCTTTTATTACATCATTTGCTGTACTTTTTACGTCAGGGTAAGCACGAGATTCAATTGCCTGTGATTGACGTGAAAAACTTAAAAAAGATTCCCAGTTCATCTCCTGTTGTGCTTTTTCTGCTTTTTTCAAAAGTTCTTTTGATTGTTCCTGCAATGCGTCAAGTCGTTCATTCCTTATGTTATATCTTTTGAAATTTGCTACCCTGTATGAGTCAAGAATAATCATGTCTTTTGCTGCCTGATAGGGCAAATTTTTTATTGAATCTGTCGTGTCCACTGGAAAACCAAGACCTTCGGCTTTTGCCTTATTTTCTGCCGTGGGTGCTGAGTTTAAAAGGAGTAATCGTATTCCGAGAGGCCCTGATTGTCCTGCAACTTTTACATATGTTCCTTTTTTTGCGAAAACGACTCCAACAGGTTCAATATATGAACTCCATTTCCATGGTGCTGCATCATATGTTTCAAGGAAATATGAATATGCTTCAGGCAGACTGTTGGACAGGTCAAACACATCCAGTTTATTTATAGATGTAAGGTACTGGGGGTCAATTAGCCCTATCAAATTTATCGGTTTACAATGAAATAGCACAATGAGCCATTTTTTACTGAGTGTGTCGAGCGCAACTCTATTTGGATATTGTTCATTACCATTAACACCATAGTCGGGTGCCATATAGATTTCACCAGAGTTTTCATCAACAGCGTATGCTTGCAGAAGAAAATTTGTTCCCAGAGAAAATCCAATGATATTTGCCTCGCCATTGTCGTTAGTTATTTCCACAGCGTCGCTTCTTACTCCATAAAATGATTTGTTGTAACCAACAGCATTTTGCAGTGTGGACTGCCATCTCGGCAGAACAAGGGCGTTTTTGATGGGTTCGTTTGGAACAAAACTTTTTTTCGGGTCAAATCTGACAACTTTTGCTGTCAGTGTTGCGAAGGTATCTTTGATATTTATTTCACTGTCCGAGAAAAACTCCTTATCGTTCAAAGCATGGGAAACCATTGTTCTAATTAAATTTGCCTGTTTCTGGAGATTTACAACATTGACTTTTCGTTGAGTATCAAAGGGGGTATCTATGAACTTTCGTGAATCGTTGACAGTAACGAAGGTGATGGATGGAAATCCAGCCATCGTCACTATTTGACCATCAGTTCTGATACTCTCGGGCAGAAAATTCGACCACCCAATACCCTTTTCCGGACTCACTCCATTTACAATACTCTGTTCGGGATTATATCCAAATCTTCTGCATCCGTTTTTACCGGCTTCAATAAGTTTTTTTGCAAAAGGAGCGAGGAATCTCTGGTGATTAAAATCATAGGTGTTATGCCACAGGCCAACCTGATCTGATTGGCTTGTGAGATCGAGACAGAAAACAAATTTGGCACCAATTGGACTTTCCAGTTTGTTCTTGAATTGAGAAGAAGTTCTTAAATGTTTTGATACGAAATATGAAATTCCCTTCAATGATTCGAAATGCGCGGAGGTTGCAAGCAATATCAGTGTTCGACGGGGTGGGTTACTGGCAAAATGAGATGCGAGGTCAAGTAACGTAGAAATCCCGCATGTTGATTCAGCACCAGGCGCAATGGTTGGCACCACACTCATTGAATCATAAAAACTTTCCAGGATAATAATCTCTTTTTTAAGGTCAGGGTCAGTACCCTCTATTGTTGCAAATATGTTGTAGGCGGGTAGACGTGTCCAGGTAACTCTAGCTTTTACTGTGACCTGATTGCTCTCCCCTGCAAGTTTAATTATTTCACCCGCATATTCTTTTTTTATCAAAAATCTTGGCACGTTCAATGGAACAGAAAGAAATTTTTTCTCACATTCGGTTCTGCTTGCATCATCCGGTTCAATAAAAATGATAGCTTTTGCTCCGAGTGACGCCACGTCAATCCATAAATTGTCTGTATTGAAATCCATTACGACGATATTTCCATCAATGGGCTTGCCTGATAACGATTGCAAACCGTTCCTGTCGCAATAAATAACGTTTCCTGTAATTCCTTCGGGTGGGGTCGTGCAGGTTCTGATGGAATTTGGCCACAGGGCGTAAAGTGGGATATTTTTGTTTTTTATTGAAATATAAGCGTACTCCTGTATTGGTACAACGACATCAAATTTTTCAGTTTGAATATTTTTTAATCCGTAAGAACGAAAAGAATTTTCAATATAGTCAGCGGCTTTTTTACATGATTCTGTTCCAGAAAGTCGATCAGGCAAAGAAGAAAAATAGTTTGTATGACTCGAGATTTTACTTTCCTGAGCACCAGCGAGTACAGAAATTAATAAACCCAGCACTATTACTTTAATGGTTCGCATTTTTAAACTCCTGTAATTTTGCCCATGCCAGACGGCTACCCGGGTTATTGTTAACCTCTTTTACAAATTCTTGCATCGCCTTTGTATAATGTTTTTCGTTTTCAAATATCAATCCTCTCAGGAGATAAACTTCAGGGAAATATTTATTCAATTGAACCACCTTTTCTGTGTACTGAAAACTTTCTTTGTAATTTCCTTTGTAAAAGTTAATTACAGCATAGTAGAATAAAAAGTTAACACACTCAGGATAATAAGTCAATGCACTTTTTGTTAATTGTTCAGCCCTGTTATAATTTCCAGAATGGATAAAGGTTTCAATTAATTTTTGATAGGAATCAATGTCATGTTTCTTCACAATTTCATTCATCCAGATTGAGATTGCCTGTTGAGAATGTCCATTTTTCCACAGCAAGGTTGCCCTGTTGTATGGAAGCATCACCCACATAA
Organism: bacterium; assembly: GCA_035392545.1. Classification (GTDB taxonomy): domain Bacteria; phylum Ratteibacteria; class UBA8468; order B48-G9; family DTJG01; genus DTJG01. Next base: position 563 of record DAONMJ010000074.1, on the reverse strand, counting down.
TACTTAATAATAAAAAACAAATTGCAAGGGATATTAAAATATTTTTCAGAATGATTTTATTCATGCTTGTTTTTCCTCAGGGATTCGAATCTTTTTATTCTTCTGAAAAGTATTATAGAAACAATGATAAAAGAGATGCCTACCAGAAGATTGGATGTAAATGGCTGACGTTTGAATGCTATTGGCCACAGCATGATGATGGAAACTATTAACAGAATATCTTCCCATAAAGGTGTTTTTTCCATTTTCATTTTTTTTGTTTATTGGTGCCGGGAGGGGGACTCGAACCCCCACGCTGTTAAGCATACGCCCCTCAAACGTACGTGTCTGCCAATTCCACCATCCCGGCGTTTTGTAAAAATTATACACAAAAATTTTTGGTTTGCAAATTTTGTTCATGATAATATGATGATTTGACAGATATAAAAAAATGATTAAAATTTATTTTTACCTTACCTCTTGACACTATAGTTTGTCGAGGGTATAATTAATACGCAAAAAAAATTGTTCTTTGAAAATTCGGATTTGTGGCCAAGCTAGTAAGGGTGTACGATGGATGCCTT
>DAONMJ010000073.1:0-7917 GCA_035392545.1 bacterium | reverse complement strand
ATATGTCTGGACTTTTTGCTGCCCTTTCTCCAGAAACAGGAAATTTCTGCCAGCATATTGCAAGAACTGCAAAAAAATATGGGACTCGTATTTCATTTGACCTGAACTACCGTGCTTCTTTCTGGAAAGGACGCGAAAAGGAATTGAGAGCCATTTTTACTGAAATTGCATCTCTTTCTGATATTCTTGTCGGGAATGAGGAAGATTTTCAACTGTGCCTTGGTATTGAAGGACCAGAGCCAGGTGGAAAAGGATTGAAGGCGCAAATAGATGCCTTCAAGGGAATGATTGAAAACGTGAAAAAGAGTTTTCCACAGGCAAGTGTGTTCGGTACAACATTGAGAGAAGTTATCAGTGTACAGCAGCATCTGTGGGGAGCAATTTTATCTGTTGGTTCAAACTGGTATGTGGTTGAACCCAGAGAGATTGTTGTTCTTGACAGGATTGGCGGCGGTGATGGATTTGTTGGCGGATTACTTTATTCAATTTTGAAGTCCATGCCAGAAGAAAAGTGGATACAGTTTGCATGGGCATGCGGAGCACTGGCTGTCACGATGCTAACTGATTACTGCCAGCCAGCAGATGAAGAAGAAATCTGGAGTATCTGGGAAGGCAATGCCAGGGTGAAAAGATAATCTCTGGTATTTTTCAGTATCAAATTAGCCGCTGAGGCAAGCACTGGCAGTTTCATTTTTTCTTTGTGAGTAACCCCTCCCTGTTTGCTCTCTTTATAAAAGACCATCCCCGGTTCTTTTTTAAAATGGGAATTTTTTGAAATCTCCCCCAGCCCCTCTTTTGTAAAGAGGGGTGCTACACTTCCCCTTTGTGAAATTTTTTTCATATTCCCCCTTTATAAAATCATTCTTCCTGTCTTCCCCCTTTTCAAACCCATCTTCCCGTTTTCCCCCTTTTCAAATTCCTTTTCCTGTTTTCCCCTTTGTAAAATCCTCCTTCCGTTCTCCCCCTTTATAAAAGGGAGACGCAAGAGGGATTTCATTAAATCCATCCCAGCCTTCTTCTACCCTTCTTGTTTTCCCCCTTTGTAAAACCCCTCTCCCTGTTTTCCCCCTTTACAAAAGGGGGATTGAGGGGGATTTCAATAAATCTCCCCCAACCCCTCTTTTACAAAGAGGGGGGTACAATAGGGATTTGCAAAGGAAGGAGACCTGAAGTTGGCAGGGGATTTAGAAATCTCCCCCGACCCCTCTTTTACAAAGAGGGGAGGTGTGAAAATTCGTAAAGAGGGGGGAGATGTGAAAATTTATAAAGAGGGGAGTAAATTTGGGCGTTATAAAAGAGGGGAATTTGCAAAATGTAACTGAATGAAACAATAAATTACTGGTATTTTTCAGTGATATCGCGCACCAGTTTCACCCATTTTTTCAGCCGCTGGGGTTCATTCTGAACCGTCTCTATGTCCTTGAGTACAATGATGGTGTGACAGTGTTCCAATGAATTCATTGCATCAGAAACAATTTTTTTGATTCTTGCTTCATCAAATCCATAGCACACCATATCAGCAGGGTTTGGTCTCCATGACAGCACATAGTCAGTTTTTATCTGTTCTGCACAGCGATGGACATTTGCAGTCGGTGTGACAGCAATGATACGAAGATTCGGGATTTTCCTCAACATATTGATTTTTTCTGTGAGATTTTCACAGCATCCATAGGCAACAAGGCCGAATTTTTCAAGGATTGGTATTTGGTACTGCAGAAGAAATTCTTCGTGCATTGCAGGTGAAATCAATGTATATTCCTGGGCTGCAGAGTATCCCCAGATGTGTTTTCTTTTCCTCGGACCAGAATTGATTGCAGGTGGTTCAAGTTCCCTGCAATATGGCATTGCCTGATTGGTATGATTGAGAAGGGTAATGTCACCCGCATCTTCTGCCTGTTTCTGTTCTGCAAGGATACCATCCCTCATAAAGGATAGTAATGTATGAAGATTTTCTGGTGCATCATACATATCAAGCATAAGTTGCTCGTGACCGCGCAATCTACCAAGATGCGTGGAAATATCCATTGCAAAACCAAGACACATTGGACCCCTGTTGACCGCCACAGGAATAATATCTCCAATTGTATCGTTGAGCAGATTGAATCTTTCCTTTGTTTTTTCTTCATCTATTTTGTGCTGCGGTGCTTTTAACAAATTCATCATATCCCAGTTTTTCAATGCTGGCTCATACTTTCCTGCACCGCCTTCCTGGTCTGGTTTTATAAAAGAAACAGGTATTCCCCATAGCCCATTCCAAGCATCCTGAGTAAAGACAGCCCCGACTACTAAGTAGGGTTCTGCAATCCAGTCATCTTCTATGTCAGCATGAAATAAATGCATTTTTAGCTGTCTTTCATACATGAGCAGAAATTCATTTCCGCAGGAAAGTGTATGGTCGCCAAAGAGATGTCTGCACCAGACATTGTGCATACCAAAACTGACAAGAATCAATGGTCTTGTGCGCTGCAAACTATTTTTTTCTGTCCATAGTTTCCTGAGTTCGTTGTACTTATGATTACTGCAAATTTCCATATATTTTTTTGCAAGATCTCTGAGTATTTCACGGTCTTTTCTTTCAATCTTCATTTTTCCCTCTCCCAATTTTTTATAGTGTCTCCAACAATTTTAATGGCATTGAGATGCTTTTTTCTGAATGGTTTTATTGTTGGAAACCATATTGTCTGGAGAAAGCCAAGCAATCGTTTTTGAGATATTCTTCGGCTGCAATAGGAAACCATGTTACTGAAATTTTCTTCAAAAGACCAGTTGCTTCCTGTGGGAATCTGGTCATAGCAATGTTCTTCAAGTTCAAGATATGCCTTGACATAATTGATACTGGATTTGAACACCTTACCATAGTACCAGTTGCTCTGGACAACACTCTTTGGCATTTTTTTGAAAAAAATGTCAGGATGGTGCCACATGTAATCAGACCATACCCATGCCTTCACATTTTGTTTTTCAACCTGGTCAATCAAAAAATACAGGTCATGCCACCAGAGTGTATGCTGCCGCATTACCGCATAAAGAGCAAATCGTTGATGATTTGCTGTTTCTTCGTCCATGCCAAGATGAAAAAACCTTGATTGATCAAAAATTGAACAGACCTCTTCAATCAAATCCCGGCATACTGCATAATATGTGTCAGTGGAAACGCATCTGCTGTATGGACCAAGCCAGGCATCATGGGTGGTGGAAAAGTTGAGTTTTGGAATTGGTTCAATGCCCATGGAACGCAATTTTGCAATCTCACGCTTCATTTTTGCCACTGACCATGCGTCTTTTACTGAGATTTCTGGATGGCTTTCATAACGCAGTCCTTCGCCAAGGTCAATGACGACCATGTTCATTCCTGCATCTTTCATTTTTTCAAGGATTTCATTCCACAACTCGTCATCAAATCTTAAATAAGGTTTTGCTGTTCTGATATTAAGGATTCTTTGTCGTCCTTTTTCCATTCCATACAATGGTTTTGCGTCTTCTTCTTCCCACATGTTAAAACCAAGATGAATCAAACTCGCCCATATCATATATTCTCCCTTTTATTACCCTATTTTATGACAGGCGCAAGAAACTGACAAGCGAACGATTAAAATTTTCACGTATTGGCTTGATGTATGAAGTCCTTACGCAGTATTTGCAGAATAGTTTCAAAAAAAGTGTTTTTTAAAAATCACAGATTCAGGCATAAATCCGAGAGATTCTGCATATTTCCTGATTTTTTTTGTGTAATCTTCTGTTACGATTGTTACGTCAAGAGAAAGAAAACAAACTTTTTTTCCTTCTGATTCAATCACCATCGCCCTTGAAAAAACATCATCAAGGATACTTGTTGTATATCTCTTCTCGCCTGTTCCAGCACCACCAAGTTGCGTGTTGAAATCAGGAGTTATTTTCACTGCTGCAAATCCTGCTTTCATATGATCATTCTCCTGTTAAAAATATAGTGTATCCCTGTTTTTCACCAGTATCAAAACTGCATCATCACTTGACAGACCAATAAATCAGGCATAATATGAGAGTGGTAAAATATTTTTGTGAGATGCACGCATGCACAAAAGACACAAAAATAATTTACGTAAGTTTCTCAGAACTATCCTGAAAAACATTAAAACCATCGTTAATCCGCTCTCACATGTTACTTCTCAACAAACAATCATCATTAATAAAACTTTTGTTAAAGCAGTAATAAAGTTTTTGCTGGGCAGTTATTGTTTATCCGGTCAGAATTGGGTATTTAAGAAGAATTGGAAAAGTGAGGTGTGTGATGAAGAAGAAGGGTTTGATTATGATGGTTTGTTGTTTGGCGGGTATATCTGTAGGGGTGCATTCTGCATTTGCGGTTGATTGCGGCGAAATAAAGTCAGCGGAGACAAAACTTGGAAATATTGCTGCGGCTGGACAGACTGATTCGTACTGGCTTAATGCTCAACAAGATCAAAGGATAGTAGTGGAGGCAGGAGTGATTACCGGCTACCTTTCTCTTAAGATTCAACTCCTCAGGCCAGATTTCACATTGGCGGCCTCCTTCTCCGGGGCGCCTAATGCCCGGCTAAGTTTTAGCTTAGACCAATCAGGTAGATGGACGATTATTGTTTCTGATGTCCAGGGGTATCGCATAGGAGCATATGGATTATCCTGCTTGCTGATACCAGGACCAACGACTTCTACGGACGACTTGGACGGAGGAGATATCGTTTCCAGTGAACCTTTTTTCGGCGAGATTAGCCCTGGTGGAGATACTGATGCCTGGAATTTTTATGGTCAACAGGGGCAAGAGGTAACAGTTGAGATGGACAAGCTTACCAACCTTGAGCCTTACATTCGACTTTACCGACCAGATGGGACATTGGCAACTTCATCACATGGAGTTAGTTATGCCTATATAGGGAAGTATATCTTAGACCAATCAGGTATATGGACGATTGTTGCTGCTGATTACTATGGGTCGAAGACCGGAAAATATCAGTTGGTAGCTATGTTACCAACAGGTAATTCTGGTATTTATAATCCTTCACCGCAGAACAAATCAACAATAATTGACCTTACTGGTTCTTTTTCCTGGGATGCGGTGGATGGAGCGACAGGCTACGACATTTATTTTGGTACGGATGAGCCACTTGGTAAAATTGCAGACAATATTTCTTCTCCCAGTTTTTCTTTTCCAGAATGTGAGAGATGGAGAGTATATTACTGGCGTGTTGTTGCCCACTTACCCGCAGGAGATATTGAAGGACCTTACTGGTGGTTTCTGACAAGCCCTGTTTATGAAATTAAACAGAAAAAATCAAATGGCATCGAAATTCCGAATGGTGGCATTTCTTACGATACAAATGTGATATTTGAAGGAAGAGTATATGACCCTGATGGAGACGCAGTGAAAATTGAGGTAGACATTGTTCCTCTGTCAGGGGATTTTGATGGAGAACCTGAAGGAGGGAGTGATTATGTGGAAAGCGGGAATATTGCCTCTGTTGAAATTCAGGGTCTGGCAAAAGGGACTTATAAATGGAGAGTGAGAGCGATAGATGAAGAAGGAAACAAAACTCCCTGGATAGAAACAGGCCTGACATTTATTTTAACAAACAGTGGAGATGTCAACGGGGATGGAGAAACAGATATTTCAGATGTGATTCTATGTTTGCGCATGGCAATCAATCTTGACCAGCCAGATGCAAGTGTTGCTGATATGAATTCAGATGGGGTTGTGGACATTTCAGATGTGATTTTGATTTTGAGAAAAGCGATAGGACTTGATTGAGGATTTTCAATATGGAGAGATAACAAACTAAAATTTGGAAAAATAACTCAGGATAAATAAAGCAAGGAGGGGAATATGGGAAGAGGAAAGTTATTATTGAGTGGTTTGTTCATCTTATCTGTCAGTTGTACTCTGAGTGCTGAAATTGTCCAGATTTCCGCAGGTGGCCGTCATACAGCAGCTTTAACTTCAGATGGTCATGTACTCGCATGGGGATGGAACCAATTTGGGCAATGTAATGTTCCCTCTGATTTAAATAATGTCATCCAGGTTTCTGCAGGCGGTGGTCTTGGTGGTGGTCACACAGTAGTGTTAACATCTGACGGACGGGTAGTCGCCTGGGGAGATAACCAGCATGGTCAATGCAATGTTCCAGATGGTTTAAGTGACGTAGTCCAGGTTTCTGCAGGTTTTTATCATACCGTAGCCCTGAAATCAGATGGTAGCGTCACTGCCTGGGGATGGGATGGTTATGGTCAATGTAGGATTCCAGATGAGTTAAGCAATGTCATTCAGGTCTCAGCAGGTTATGAACATACAGCAACTCTAGTCTCAGACGGCACTGTAATTGTCTGGGGAAATAATTGGTATGGTCAATGTAATGTTCCCGCCGGTTTGAGTAATGTCGTTCAGGTTTCTGCTGGTGGTTGGCATACTGTGGCGTTAACTTCTGATGGTAGGGTCTTCGCCTGGGGATATAATGAATTTGGGCAATGTAATGTTCCAGATGGTTTGAGTGAAGTCGTCAGGGTTTTTGCAGGCGCCATGCATACTGTAGCCATAACATCAGATGGCAGAGTGGTCGTCTGGGGATATAATTATTATGGTCAGTGTGATGTTCAGGATAATCTCAATGGAGTCGTTCAGATTTCCGCAGGTTGGGGTCATACTGCAGTCTTAACGTCAGATGGTCGTGTTATCGCCTGGGGAGATAATCAGGATGGTCAGTGTAGTGTCCCCGCTGGTTTAGGAAATCTAAGCCAGGTTGCCGCAGGTTATGAGCATACTGTAGCTTTAACATCAGAAGGTAGTGTACTTGCCTGGGGCTGGAATCAATTTGGTCAATGTAATGTTCCCGCCGGTTTGAGTAATGTCGTTCAGGTTTCTGCTGGTGGTGGGCTCAGCGGCGGTTACACCGTGGTTCTCACATCAGATGGCCATGTGGACGCCTGGGGATATAATGATTATGGTCAATGTGATGTTCCAGATGGTTTAAGTAATGTTGTCCAGGTTGATGCGGGTTATCGTCATACCGTGGCTCTAACATCGGATGGCAGTGTCGTCGCCTGGGGACATAATCTGTATGGTCAATGTGATATTCCAGATGGTTTGAGTAACGTTGTTCAGGTGGCTGCTGGTTATGACCATACCGTAGCCCTAAAATCAGATGGTACAGTCGTCGCCTGGGGATGGAATTATTATGGTGCATGTAATGTTCCAGACGATTTAAGTAATGTTGTTCAGGTTGCCGCAGGTTTTGGCAATACTGTGGCCCTAAAATCAGATGGTAGTGTCGTTGCCTGGGGAAGGAATGATTATGGTCAATGTAATGTTCCCGATGATTTAACCAATGTCGTTCAAGTTTCCGCAGGTGATTGGCATACAGTAGCCCTAAAATCAGATGGTAGTGTCATTGCCTGGGGAGATAATGAATTTGGTCAGTGCAATGTCCCCGCTGGTTTAAGGAATGTTGTTCAGATTTCTGGAGGCAGCAACTGTACATATGCTTTATTAAGGAATGGGAAACTTGCTTACTGGGGAAAAGGAGGAACATATATTCCTGAACAAGAATTAATGGAAGGAGATGTCAACGGGGATGGAGAAACAGATATTTCAGATGTGATTCTATGTTTGCGCATGGCAATCAATCTTGACCAGCCAGATGCAAGTGTTGCTGATATGAATTCAGATGGGGTTGTGGACATTTCAGATGTGATTTTGATTTTGAGAAAAGCGATAGGACTTGATTGATATGGAGTATTACTAACACCGGCTTTGTTTTTTTGCTTTTTACCTTCCCATGCCATCCTAATGGAGAGCGATAAGGTTCAATGTATTTTCCCGGGGATGTGTCAATACGATGAGCAAAGGACATTGTATGATATGCAGGTTGTTAAAATCTGACCCTAAGAATTAATAAAATGAGTAAAACTTGA
>DAONMJ010000072.1:0-8073 GCA_035392545.1 bacterium | reverse complement strand
AAAATCTTATTTCTCCTTTCAGCCTCTTCTACCATTTTTTTTGCATGGTAAAGAGAGTCGGCAAGGGGCTTTTCAACCAGAACATGACATCCGTTTTTGAGTGCCTTTATTGTTATCTCATAATGAATGTCAGGCGGGGTGCAGTTGAAAACAGCATGTGGTTTTAATTTAAGCGCCTGATCAAAGCTGGAACTGACCAATACATTGTTCAGTTTGAACTGGTGTGCTTTTGTTTCTGCATTGTTCTTGTTGACATCAACAAGCCCTATAATTTCAATTTCTTTTTCTTTCAGAGCAGGTACCAGCCATGCTGCGCTTATTGCACCACAACCTATCAGAACTACTCTAATTTTTGTATCCTTCATCGGATATTCATTCTACAAATTTATTCGTCTATTGTCCAGCCGTCTGCTTCTGCGATTGCCCTTGGCAGAACCAGGGCTGCAGGTGATTTAGCCCATAAGTGTGGAATTGAATAGAAATATGGAAAAGCAAAACCATTTGATTGAATTCTTGCGATGGTGCCATCTTCTCCTGGATTCAATTTGATTGTATATACAGCCTGTTTGCTTATGTCTATCTCCCTTATTTTTTCTTTTTCCTGAGGAAATAGTCCAGTATAAAGTGTGAGTTTTTTACCGTGAAAAGTATCGAAAACTTCAAAATCAAGACTTTTGGTACCCTTGGGGATGTAAAAATATACTGGTTGCTGGGTTAATCCACCCTGATTCTGAAAATATGTGAGTGGATACGGTTTTGAATGCTTGCCTGTTTGAATGTCGTAATAGGGGGTTGTAAGCGATGCAAGGTTACCACCACGTCCAATGTTGAACCTGTATGTGCCAGGTATGTTTGCCTTAATGGAAACATCAACAAGCTGTTTCTTTGAACCATCTGGAAGCGTTACTTCCTGCGATGGTTGTTTTGTCATGGTTTCACCAATGACTGGAACCCATTTTTTTTCTTTTGTATCCCAGTAATCAACACCATAGGAAACATCTTTTTGGCTATAAGCGCTATCATTTGGTTTGTAAGGCCAGAACAATTTAAATCCGATGATATCACCAGCAGATTTAGCCACTGTCAAAAATTCCACGGATTGGTAACAGCTGTTATACGCAAAAGGGGCATCATAAGGGGTTGTGCGGTAATAGTTGCATGGACTGGTAAACTCTTTTTGAAATTCTTTTACTGAAACAAGGTCATTGAGGTCTATTTCTGATGCTTTTTTACCATTGATGAGAGTGGTATCCTTAAAATATGTTACCGGAACAGGTTTCCAGAAATCAAGCACCTGATTCCACCATTTTTCTGTTTCTTCGTGGGTATAATGAGCAGGCCCACCGGTAAATTCTCCTGCTACATTCTTGACAACATGGGTCCCAAAAACTCTTCTCACCACCGCGTGCATCGCAACCATATAAGACATCTGTCCCTTCCGCACATATTCCTGCATTTCCTTTGATGTTGGCGTTGCCTTTCCGCTTTCTTCAAGATAATGGTAGTACCAGTATTGTTTCACATCATCAATTCTTTTTTGAACATCAGGTTCTTTCATAGGGTCAATTTTCTTACTGGCAGCATCTATCATTCTTATTGCTTTTGCCCACGAACTTGGGCCATTAAGAGGCAGATTATCAACAAGCATAAAATCATAGTACTGTTTCATTTCTTTCCATGCGCTTCCAAATGCCTTTTGAAACCACCTATCTCTGATGGTTTCAAGTTCCTGAAGTGACATTTCAGGATTCCACAAAACTTTAGCCATTAAATAATACGCAAGTCCATATTTGCCGAAGTTGAAATCTGTTTCGCAGGAAAGTGCCTTAATTCCGGCATCATAGTTTGTTTTCAAATCTGTAAGAATGCTTTTTGGCGCAGCGCTCCATCTGGCAGGGATTCCTGCAGTTCCGGAGTCAGCGTAATAAGCCAGACTTATAATTCTATAATCTCCAGAAGGTTCCCGCGGAAGCATAATCTGGAACACTTTTGCCATGTCCATCTGGGATTTGAATTTTTCCCACTTACCGTATCCTCTATGTTTGGGAAAACCAGCAATCATTACGCGGATTCTCGGGTCGAGATTGAAATCTGGTGGAACATCATGATAATTATAACTATATCCACTGCACCTGACCATTTCCTTTTTTGATTTTCCTGTAGAAGTTATTTGTTTTTCTGGCGGAAGCGAATCAATCCATTTGTCATACTCATGCAAGAGCCAGTTTGCGAAACCAAAGACAGTATTTGAAGGAGACGAAGGATTCCAGATTTCATTAGGTTGATGGAGCCCATTATAGTTATGAAGCACATAAGGTCTACCAAATGGAATGCCTTCTTTTTTGCAATATTCAGGATACCAGTTTTTATTCTTCATCAATGTATCTATTTTAGCGTATCCACTTGCCCCGTCCTCTGGTTCATATGCGAATACAAAAACATCGTCGGGATTTTTTTCAAAGTGTGCTTCAGAACGTTTCTTCATTGCTTCAAAAACAATCCGCCTGACAGATTCCGCTGATAGGTCAAGTGTTGCTGTCTGCTCAACCCATTTTTTTCCATCTGAAACATAAACTTTGTCTTTTTCGGGTGCCTCAGTATCTGTGTTAATCCACATTTCTCCTTTGTTTTCAGCGCTTGCCTCAGGTTTTGCTGTTGAAAGTCCAAGGTTTATTTTGGGAACAAGAAATCCTTCGGGTATGCCTGTTTTCTTTATTTCGTCCAGAACTGCCTTATGGTATGCCTGTAACGCATGTCCAGGAAATGGAGGCATTGAAGAACCATACATTTTTGTTCCTACTGCCCATCTGCAGTAGCTGATGTGTACTGTTTCATCATCAGGATGAGTGTTGTTTTCCACTATTGTACCAACGCCATAACTCTGGCCACTTGTTGGCCAGAGTGACCTGATATAAAAACCAGGTCTCCCTGATTTTGTAATATTAAACGTAAGGGGTTTGATTTTGTAATCAGGTGCATAAATCCAGTTTGGTCCCATACCCAGAATTTCATATCCTGTGCTTTCCATCAGGTCAACAACACCAGCAATGATACCCTTAGGGTTGTTTGCAATGACAAGAACTCTGTCTGGTTCAGTTTTAATGAAGTATGCTTCCTTATCGTTATACGAATCTTTACCATTATTGGACAGGGCTTTTTTGACATCCGGGTCATTTTTCAATTTTTCTGGTGCACCATTGATCGTTAAAAGGATTATTCCTTTTGAAATATCATTACTGCAAACAGTCGGGACTTTCTTCCCTGTCATTTTTTCAATACCTTCCTGAACAAACATCGCAGCACGTCTCATTACGGATTCTAATGAAGTGTCATACCAAACAAGTGGTTTTGAAAAATCCACATTATATCCAGTTTTCGTTTCAGTATCATACTGGATTACTATTGGTGGCAATTTTTCCTGTGGTTGGGCTGGCACAATCATTGTATAACCTGCTGCAAATAGTAGAGACGTTTGAAACACACAGGCAAAACCAATAATAAGTAATTTTTTCATTGTACATTTCCTCCTTTATCCTATATTTAAAAGTCTATTTTTATACTCATTTTATCAGATTGTATGATATTAGCAAATGAACTTGAATCCCTTAAAAATTAGAAAATTTTTTCACCAGTTTGTGTTCAATCCATCTCCATGCATACCTGTCAAATTCTGCAGACCAGTCGTGACCGAGTCCGGGTAGAAAAATTATTTCTTTATCTTTTGTTGCAAGTTGTTTAAAAACAGCATAAACGCAGGTTGGTGGAGAAACTGTATCTCTTAAACCTGCGTTCATCAAAACAGGACATTTAATTTTTCGAGCGAAATTCGCAGGGTCAAAATAAGAAAAAAACGTGTTTTCTGGTGTTTCTTCGTATTCTGGTAGATCCCTGTCCATACCATTTTTCTTTTCCTTGTTTAATAGCATTGCCCATTTCTGGTACAAAAAATTTGCGCCCCAGAGAATAGCAGGAACAATTGCCCGTATCCTTGTATCCATTGCAGCAACAATAACAGACAGACGACCGCCCTGACTACCGCCAACAGAGACAATTTTATCCTTTGCAACGTCCTTTCTTGAACTCAAATAGTTGACTGCCTGAACACAGTTAAGATACATTGTATAGAATTCAGACGTTTCCGGATTACTATAATCAACGGGTTTATTTTCCCATTCTGGCTTGGTGTATTTGTCCTGGTTTACGTCCTGGTTGTGAACCTGTATATCAAGTGCAACATAGCCGTGTCTTGCATGTTCAGCAGGAATGGGTTCTGACCTGTATCCTGCTCCTGGTAGAACGAGCATTCCAGGAAATGGGCCTTTTCCGACAGGTTCTGCCAGCCATCCATATACCCTCAAACCATTGATTGAAGAAAAACTAATTTTGTAGACCTCTATTTTATTATGCCTGACCCTGCCATCATACTTTGGTGGTAAACATGCACTTTTCACATTATATTGTTCTATTTCTTTTTCTGACATTTTCTTAAAAAAATGTTCTTCTGGTTCAAGAGGAATAGTGTTTATTTTATTTTTGGCTGATTCCCAGAATTTTGTAAAATCCGAAGGTAAAATACTTTTATATTTTATTTTTTCTATTTCAAAGCCAAAGGTGCACAAACCTTCCAGTTCCCTGTCTTCACCGACATCTATGAATACTTTCAAATCATAAAAACCCGGCCGTAATTTTTCCGCAGGAATATCAATGATGAAAACATTACCTGGTAGAGCCCTGCCTGTTCCTGAAAGAAACGGGGTTATGAATAAATTGCGGGAAAGTGTCCACTCAAGGGAAATCGAACAATATCCAATTCTGCAATAAATTGAAATGGTTTTACATTTTCTAAAAATCATGTCATCATTCATTTTTGAATAAAATGTGATAGATGACCGGACAGGTGGTGAAATTTCCTTACTCCATGGTAAATGAAGGTTTGCTTCCATTTTAATTGTTTTTATCTGTAACCATAACCTTTTAACGCAGCAATCAACAGATTTTTAGTTTTTTTCAAGCCATGATGAAAGATTTTCAAACTCTTTTCTATCCTTTATAGGTATTCCATCATACACAACAAGCGTCGGGTCAAGTTCCTTATGAAGTTTTTTTACTATTTCAGCAGTCAATGGTTGCATTGAATTTCCAAAAACATGAACCGCCTTGCCTGCTTTCTGTGCCTTTTTTAAAATCTCGAGCCACTGGAAATTCGGTTTTTGACCGTCACCTGGTTGCCATTGTAACACCGATAGTTTTTTTATTGAAAGTATATCATCAAGATGTTTTAATGCCCCGGGTCCATCGAGGTGGAAATAACTGTAATCATAATATTCAATCTCTTCTTCAAGAGCAGGAAGTACGAATTTCCTGAACATTTCAGGACTCATCATACAAATAAAGTCAGCCTGTACGACACCGAAATTTTTTTCGCTATAAAAACCACCTGTCCATGACACTGTTGTGCCCAGACCATCATTATCTATGCCTGCTTTGTAAAGCATGTCAGAAATTAGAGGGAATTCTTTTCTTAGGGAAAGCATTGCTTGTTCAATGAGTTCAGGGTTATCATACAGGTCCATACAGAGTTTTTCTGCGCCCCTGAGGGCAAGCAATGTATCTATGTTTGAATGTCTGTCGATGTCTGAAACCAGATATTTCCCCTTGGCATCCTTTGCGATAAAACGGACATAAGCAACAAGTTTTTGAAATGTTTCATTTGATGGATCAAATTTCAAAGGTAAAAATTTATTCCAGTTACCAATAATTGGCTCAGTCCAGCTGGTATGTTTTGAGTGTTCAGAAAACCTTAGTTTTGCACCATAAAATGCTGAAAATTGGTCAGGACCAAAATCAGGCGAAAACGAAGGGATTCCGTCACCAACAAAATCAAAGCATTCTGCCCATTCGTTAAATAAATCAATTTGCTCCTGCCACAATTCGTTATATCCTCTGTAATACCGAAGGGAAAAAACATCAGGAAACTGTTTGTTTATGCCTTCTTTATAACAACCAGCCAGTATTATTGGCCTTTTATACACTTCTTTGTTCCAGAAATGTCTCCACCGAATTTTTGTCTGTTCAAAATCTGGTTTGTATGTTAATACCATGTTTTCCTCTTGTTTTATAGAGGTATAATGTATCATCTTATATGTTTAAGTCAATACAATGCTTTAATAATTATCTTGCATTCGCAAAAGATTTCAGTGGGCCTGGATAGGTGTTATAATATTTTTATGTTTTTGTTTAAAGTTGGTCAGGTCTAAACAGGACTTATTAAAGGGTGAAGTGATGGAAAATTTTAATATTCCAGAAATACTGGATAGAGTTAGAGAGATAAAACCGGTTGTGCATCATTTAACAAACTGGGTGACGATTTATGACTGTGCAAACATCGTAAAAACACTTGGCGGTTCCCCGATTATGGCACACGCACCTGAGGAAATTGACAATATTGTCAGTATTGCATCATCTGTGGTATTGAATATTGGGACTCTTACCGTAGATTTTGTTGAATCAATGAAACTGGCTGCAAGGGCTGCAAATACCAGAAAAATTCCTGTTGTCCTTGATGTATGTGGGGCAGGGGCTACTGATTTACGAGATAAGAAAGTGTTTGAATTAATAGAATATACACATATTGACATCATCAAGGGAAATGCCTCTGAAATTGCAAATGTTGCAGGAATAAAGGTTTTTACAAAGGGGGTTGATGCATCAGATATCACATTTGATTTGGTGGAAGTCGCTGAATCACTTGCGCAAAGGAAGTCATGCGTGGTAGTTATTACTGGTAAACATGACATAGTTTCAAACGGAAACACCACGTTTTTTATCAAAAATGGTCATGAATTGCTAACACATGTCGTTGGAACAGGATGCATGGTAACTTCTGTAATTGGAACCTTCGCGGCAGTTGAAAAAAATTTAGTTGTTGCCGCAACTGGTGGTCTTGTCTGTTTTGGCATTGCTTCTGAAATTGCAGCAGAAAAGTCGAAAGGCCCAGGTTCTTTCAAGACTGCATTATTTGATGTTCTGTATTATCTTGATAAAGAAACAATAGAAGACAAAATGAATATGGAAAAGATAAAATGAAATACCAGATAGAAGGATATTACTTCATTACTGACGCAAATCTCACCCGCAATGGAATAATTAAAGATATAAAATCTGCTATCAGGGCAGGCGTTAAAATTTTTCAGTACAGAGAAAAAAATAAATCAGCCTTGTTTATGTATCAGGAAGCAATGGAAATAAGAACATTGATTAAAGATGGTATTTTTGTGATTAATGATAGAGTAGACATAGCGCTTGCAGTTAACGCCGACGGAGTTCATATAGGTCAGGATGACCTACCCCTTTCCATTACGAGGAGGTTACTGGGAGACAAAAAAATTATCGGTGTGACGGTTCATAATTGTGAGCAAGCCATCAGGGCTGAAAAAGAAGGCGCTGATTATGTAGCGGTCTCGCCTATTTTTAAAACGATGACAAAGCCGGATGCTCAGGAACCGGTTGGTTTGAAGATTCTGGCTGAGGTTAAAGATGCTGTGTCAATTCCTGTTGTCGCGATAGGAGGAATAAACCTTGAAAATGTTCCTATGGTGGTAAAAGCAGGCGCAGACGCCATATGTGCGATTTCATCTGTAATTACAAAAGAAAATCCAGAAGTGGAAATTGAAAAATTTCAAAATATATTCAACAACATGGAGGAAAAATGAAAAGAATTCTAATGACGCTGGTTACTGTGTTATGTCTTTTTGCAGGTTTCAGTTTTGCCACAGAAGGTGGAGGAGGCGCATATCCCAATGGGGCAGAGGATTTTATGGCTGGTGCTGTTCCACCACCAGGATTTTACTACATTCACTACTCAGTTGGGTATTTTTCTGATACATTCAGGGATTCTCATGGTAAAAGCTCTGTTCCTGATTTCAAACTTACAGTTTTTGGTAATGTATCAAGGTTGATCTATGTGAGTGATAAGAAAATTCTTGGCGGTAACTGGGGAATGCACATACTTGTTCCATTAATGAATGTTGATGTGAAAACTCCTGCTGGGAAAGATTCTAAATTCGGTTTAGG
>DAONMJ010000071.1:0-8269 GCA_035392545.1 bacterium | reverse complement strand
AAGCCAAATATCACCCAGGGGGGTGCAATGCACCCCCCTTTCCCTTACATCGTGAAAATAAAAAGCTGGGTTTGTCTGATTCTGGTTTTTTATTTATCAGCCGCTGCTATTCCTCAGAATATTGCAGATAATGATGATCCTTTTACCTGTGCTGTAATCGCTTTTAACGAATCCCTGTATGAAATATCAATAGAATTTCTTGACCAATATTTTAGCAATCCTGAATCAAAGAAAAATGATTATGCCTTATTTCTATATGGAATCAATCTTCTAAAACTGAAAAAGTATGGGGAATCACTAACAAAGTTCGAACAGTTTACAAAAAACTTTCCTGATTCACCATATATGAAAGATGCATGGAAATATACAATAACACTTCAAATGCTCTTAAACAGGTCTTCTGAAGCATGGAAAACATATTCTCAGGGAATAGCAAATTATGGTAGACAGATTGACATTGAGAAAAATCTCGGATATATGTTACTGGACGAAGTGGCACGCCTGATACAATCAAACAATGATGCCTCAGCAAAAAACATTCTACAGCAGATGGAACAGGTACTTCCGGAAACCGGAATCGTTTCAGAAATTCAATATTACCAGGCTTTGATTTACTACAAGGAAAATAATTTTGAAAAAGCCCTGCAAAAATTTCTGTCTGCTCTACCCTACTTTAAAAACCACAGAATTGAACCAGAAATTCTTTTAAAAATTGGTGACTGTTTCTTCAATTTGAAAAATTATTCTGAAAGCCAGAAATACTATGATCAGATAATATCAAAATTTTCAAAATCCCTTCAGGCAGAATGGGCAAAATTTCACAGTGCTCTTATTTACAAAAAAAACATGAAATATAAAGAAGCAAAAAAAATCCTTACTGCTCTTGTAAAAGCAACGACAAACGATGAAATCCTGATTCGTTCCTGCTGGGAACTGGGTAAAATTTCTATGCTGGAAGATAAAAAAGATGACGCTGTCATGTGGTATAACAAAATCATTGTCACTGCAAAGGACCAGGAAATAATTATGACCACAAAACTGGAACTCGGGCATCTGTATTTTAACCAGGGCGACTATTCAAAAGCGATAACGCTTTTTTCTGAGTACCTGAATTTCAAAAACGATGAGGATGTCATATATGCTCTTGGTTCAGCCTTCTATAATAATAATCAAACTGAACAGGCCGTGGAAATATGGGAATCCTTGATGAAACAAAATCCTGGTTATCCGTTTTCGCTTTCGGTTCTTAAAATTCTTTATAATTTTTACAAGGAGAAAAACAACAGAGATATGATGAAATATATTTTTAACAAAATCTGGGAAAAATATCCAGAGGACAATTTCATTCTCACAGAAGGTATCATGTTTCTTAATGAAATGTTGAATACAGGTGCGACAGAAGAAGCTGTCAACTATCTAAAAAAAATTGATTCCAGGAAAAATCCTGAAACAATATTTCTGAACGCAAAGGTCTTGTATCTTACCGGCGATTATCAGCAAAGTGAACAAATGTTAAAGGGAATAGATAAAAAAAATGTTTTCGCGGCAGAAGCACTGTATCTACTTATTGAGATTAACCTGGCAAAATCAAATCTGCGGGACGCCCAGATGTACTACGTCAAACTGCTTGCTTCTTTTCCCAAAACTGTCTGGGCACAAAAGGCGCGGGATTCCATATCAAAATATAAACAGTTAAACAAATGAGACATCTGTGTGCAGGATTATTCTTCATTTTTTTTTCAACGGGTATTGCTTTAGCACAGGATATTGAAATTCCAGAAGCTATTGTCACTGGAAAAGATAGAAATATTTATAAGACCCCGATTTTTATTTATCAACACGACATCCAGATAAAATTTCCTGAAATCCCAAAAGTTCCTCAACAATATCTTAAAATTAAGAAAGCACCTGACCATCTTGAGGAAAAGGTTTCACATGAAAATATCATCAATCAATTTTCCATATTCGGAGGAAAATTTGGATTTTTGTTTACAAGTTTTCAGTTTATCTACCCAGAATGGAATGCAAAATTATCTGTAATCAATGATGATTCTTTCAGAAGTCATGATAAAAAAACTTTAATCGACACTTCTTTTCACGTAGTTCCTGTTGAAAAATTTTCAGTGGATTTTGCTTACTGGAACTGTTTCAAAGAAATACCTGATACCGATAGAAAAAAGCATACGGTGCTTACTGACATAAATTTCTTTTTCAAGGACGAAAACATTCAATGGATGCTTAACGGATTTTGTAACACACTATCGAAAGTTCAAGAATCACATGGAACTTTTGAAATCAAAAAGTTTGTTGGCGACTTTACACTTGGCGGAGCCATTGGATATGATAATTTTGCTGGTAAAGGAAATGGGATTTATGAAATTGCTGGTGGCTATGCAAACAAAAATTTCCAGAGCGAACTTGTGCTGAAAACAATAGGAGACCAAACAAAAATATTACCTTCAATGAATATGAATTTTGAAAAACAGAACACAAAACTTCAAACTGGTATTTCAAGTAATTTTGACTTCCCGAATTTATGGAAACAGATAGGCCAGGAATCCTATCTTGACATGAAAAAAATCTATCTGGCACCTGAAGAAAATTATGCTGTCTACTGTGAGGTTTCTCACAAAATAAAAGATGTGATAATGAAAGTTAAAGGAGAAATTACTTATGAAAAAATCTCTTATAACTGGAAGGATATTGACAATGACAATCTGTATGAACCATGTGTCTTGAAAAACAATACTATCACCACGATTGATATTGGAATGGCAAAAAGATCAAAAACGTTTTATATTGAAACATGTTATACCCTTTTCAATCGAGAAAAAAAGAAATCCGGTTTTCCAGAAAACATGGGTTATATCAAAACAGGTTTTGTTGCTGGCAAATTCATACCAGAAATTATGGTAAGCTATACAGGGAGAAAAAAATTTGATACAGTTGAACTTGGCGGATACGCACTGTTTTCAGCACTTTTTTCTTATGAAATTAGCAAGAACACGAAATTTTTCTGCGAGTTCAATAATATATTCAACAATAAATACAGAGAAGCACCGGGATATAATGGAAGACCATTTGATGTCATTGCGGGTTTTCAAACCAGATGGTAAATTTATAATATAATTTATTAAGGAGCGTATTATGAATTTGTGGCAATTTACGGTACGTGGCGGTTATTTGATGATACCAATAATCATTTGCGGAGCACTGACTCTGGCTGTTATTATTGAACGTCTCATCGCGTTAAAAAGGTCTGAAACAGACGCTGAAAAATTCATAGGCAAAATAGAAGAAAAATTGAGAAAAAGAAAAATCAGGGAAGCCATTGAAATATGTGAATCAACACCTGGACCGGTTTCACAACTTGTTCATACAGCCCTTATAAAATCTGATAGGCCGCCAGAGATTATAAGGGAGAATATTCAGGACGAAGCAAATCACATCATTCCGTATCTTGAAAAATACCTCGGGGTTCTCGCCACGATTGCAACAATAGCGCCACTTCTCGGATTGCTCGGAACTGTGACAGGTTTGATAAAAGCATTTATGGTAATTGAAGCCAAAGCAGGACTGGTAAATCCAGGAGACCTCGCAAGAGGTATATGGGAAGCACTGATCACAACTGTTGCAGGTCTTGTTGTAAGCATACCGGCTTATCTTGGGTATAACTATCTTGTTTCTCGTGTAAACGGATTGATCAATGATATGGAACGTGCCACATCAAGAATGATGGATATTTTGATTTTTTTACATTCTGAAGAAGAGGAAATAAAGTGAAATTCCCAAGACGCTATGAAATCTTCAAGGGTCAGATTAATATGGCACCATTGATTGATGTTGTGCTACTGCAACTGATTTATTTTATGTTGACTTCCAGTTTCATCATGCAACCAGGCATAAAAATAAACCTGCCTTCAGCCATGTCAACAGATAAAATTGAGGAAAAAGAAATTTTTATCAATGTTTCAGCAGAGGGTATCATTTTTCTGGAAGAAAAACAGGTCTCGCCAGAACAACTTGCAGGTTTACTGAATTCTTATAAAGGGAAAGAGCATCTTGTTGTTGTGATCAAGGGAGATATAAGAACTCCTCATGGAAAAATTGTCAATGTGATGGACATTGTAAGAACATCCGGCATATCAAAAATTGCCATAGCCACAATACCTGTTTCAGAACAATGATTCAAACAGATGAGAAAAATCTTTTAAGAATTTTTTTATTATGTCTTGCCGCACACATTATGATACTGCCAATCTTCAGTTTTGTGCTCCCACCAAAAAGCAAAAAACCAAAGTATCAAATAGTTTTTCTTTATCAGCAACCTCAATCAACAACAACAAATATGCCAAAAGTAAGAGTTAGTCCGCAATTGCCTGCTACAAAACAAATCCCAGATCAAAAAATTACTATACCAAAAATTGAAGTTGGCCGTCTTGAAAAAGACATTACAATAGGCATACCCAAAACACCTTTGATGACCATTGAAAAACAGGAAAATGTCCAGTGGGAACTTCCAATTCCCAGAATCATAGCAACAGGAACCTACACCCCAGTCACTATAAATTCGGAACAAAGCCCTCAGGCATTTCAAGGAAAAATTACAGGAGAAAACTTTGAAATCACAGGTCCTGGCGGAAATAGAGCCATCGTTTCAAAAGTCATACCTGAATATCCTGCATGGGCTGAAAAACAAAATATAGAAGCAAATGTGAAGATAAAAATATGGGTAAACAAGCATGGTCATGTTTTTTCAACAGAAATTATTGAAACAACTGGATATAGAAAACTTGATGCCATCGCTGAAGAGGCATTAAAAAAATGGAAGTTTACAGAAATTGATAAAGATATTGATGTTTGGGCAATAGTAACAATGAAATTTAGATTACAATGATAAAAATAGAACTCACTCTTGCAATCACCGGATACTTGTTTTTAAGTCTTTTGATTCTTTTCCTGTGGCTCTTCACTGAAACAAGAAAAAAACCAGCTTCCCCTATAAGAAAAGAAAATTATCTATGGCAATGTCCTATGTGTTTCCATATTTATGTGGATAGTTCGGGTTCTGACATTTCAAGATGTCCATTATGTGGAAGTCTTCACAAAAAACACGAATCAGGGTATAATGTTAATAGAGACACTCTTTCAGAAAACCAGGGGGCAAGATGATAACAGAAATTGGATTCACAGCAGGAGACATATGGAACTATCTTGACAAATATGGCGAGGTTTCGTTTCTCAAAATGGTAAAAGCCATTGACAAACCAAAGGATCTTGCTCTTATGAGTTTAGGATGGCTCGCCAGAGAAGGGCATGTCGAAGTCACAAGATCTGGAAGAAATGATTTCAAAGTAAAACTGCGGAATCGTTAAAAAGATGGTTAAAATTCTTATTGTATATTACTCGCTTGGCGGAAATACAAAGGTCGCAGCAGAAGAAGTAGCAGAAGGATGTCGCCAGCAAGAAGCCAATGTAATCGTGAAAATCGGCACAGAAGCCACAGAAAAAGACCTCATTGAATGTGATGGCATTGTAATAGGTAGCCCTGATTATTTCAGCTATATGGCAGGTGGATTGAAGGATTTTTTTGATAGAACTTTTTATCCCAGCCAGGGCAAAGTAACAGGCAAGCCCTGTGTGATGTTTGTAACGCATGGTGGTGGAGGCAAAGCAGTAGATAGTTTAGAATCAATGTGCAAGTGGTTTAAATTCAAGAAAGTTGCTGAACCATTACTCATCAAAAATCGTCCATCACCATCTGATAAAATCAAGTTAAGGGAACTCGGTGCGCTGCTTGTTTCAGCAATTAAGAAATAGAAATTCTTTCTAAGAAAATTCCACATGGGGGATCGTCTAACGGTAGGACATCAGACTCTGGATCTGAGTGTCTAGGTTCAAATCCTAGTCCCCCAGATAATTTTTTTCAAAAAGGATTTGAATGGAGCGAAGGCGTACTGGTCTGAGCAAGCGAAGACCAGCGCGGTTGGTTGCCAATGCGATGAATAAAGAGCATTGTACGGCAAGCCTGCCGAGTCGGTGAGGCAGGCCGGATCGACCCGAGTCGTAATGGGAGACGAGGGCGCCAAATCCTAGTCCCCCAGATAAATGATATACACAACCCCTTACAAAGGAGGAAAATGAACGAAATAAATGAAAGAAAAGGTATGCCGTTGCTTGGAGACAAATTTCCTGAAATGACTGTTCAAACAACGCATGGTGTTATGGTGCTTCCAAAAGAATTTTCTGGTAAATGGTTTGTGCTTTTCAGCCATCCAGCAGATTTCACTCCTGTTTGCACGACTGAATTTGTGGCTTTTCAAAAAAGATACGAAAAGTTCAAAGCATTAAACTGCGAACTCATCGGACTTAGTGTTGATCAGGTTTTTTCACATATAAAATGGGAAGAATGGATTGCTGAAAACTTGAAAGTCGAAATTCAGTTTCCCATCATCGCAGATACTGGAGCCGTTGCTGAAAAACTTGGACTTATTCATCCAGGCAAAGGTACAAATACAGTAAGAGCAGTATTTGTGGTTGATGCCGAAGGGATTATCAGAATTATACTGTATTATCCGCAGGAACTCGGCAGAAACATGGATGAAATTCTGCGCGCTGTTGAGGCAATGCAAATCTCTGACAAGAACAAAGTGGCAATGCCAGCCAACTGGCCAAACAATGAAATTATCGGTGATCATGTTATTATCCCGCCAGCAAAAGATGTTAAAACAAAAAAAGAAAGACTTGAAATGGCTAAGAAAGGCGAATGTAAGTGTTTTGACTGGTGGCTATGCCATAAAAAATTGTAATACCTGAATATCTGGATTTCAGGTCTATAATTAACACACAAAATGCCGAATGGTATCATTTTCTGTAATGTGTTTTGGCTTTTGAAAAATTTCTTCAAGGCAAAACATAATTTAACCAAGTTTTGATACCACGATATTCACACTTACTATGGAGAAAAACCTGTTCAACCAATAGTTGCTGCTATTACTATTTGCTAGCAATTAACCATACAAAATGTCCCAGAAGCCCGAAATTGTATTGTTCTTGATTCATGGTGTAGAATAAAAGAAAACATCCTGAAACCGCTTGAATATTCGAACATGGAGAAGAAAATATGAAAATTTTTAACGACATTACAGAAACAATAGGCAATACGCCGCTTGTAAAGTTAAACCGCATTACTGAAGGTATCAATGCTACAGTACTAGCAAAACTTGAATCATTCAATCCACTGTCCAGTGTAAAGGATAGAATCGGTGTTGCAATGATTGATGATGCTGAAAAAAAAGGTATTCTCAATAAAAATTCTGTTATCATAGAACCCACAAGTGGTAACACAGGTATTGCACTGGCTTTTGTTGCTGCAGCAAAAGGATATAAACTCATCCTTACAATGCCAGAAACAATGAGCATTGAAAGAAGAAAATTACTTGCTATTTTCGGTGCAGAGTTGGTACTTACCCCTGGAAGCGAAGGGATGACAGGCGCTGTAAAAAAAGCAGAACAACTGGCAAAAGAAATTCCTAATTCTGTGATTTTGCAACAATTTAAAAATCCTGTAAATCCAGAAATACACAGGAAAACAACCGCTGAAGAAATCTGGAATGATACAGAAGGAAAGGTTGATATTCTTGTTAGTAGTGTAGGAACAGGCGGAACCATTACAGGCATAGCAGAAGTGATAAAAAAAAGGAAAAAAACGTTCAAAGCCATTGCAGTTGAACCAGATGCTTCTCATGTATTATCAGGGGGTAATCCTGGTCCTCATAAAATTCAGGGTATTGGCGCAGGATTTATTCCTGATGTACTTAATTTAAAAATCATTGATGAAATCATACGTGTGAAAGAACAGGATGCTGGTGAAACTGCCCGAAAACTTGCAAAACTTGAAGGTATACTTGCAGGAATTTCAAGTGGGGCTGCCTGCTGGGCTGCAATTGAAGTCGCAAAAAAGAAAGAATCAGAAGACAAAGTAATCGTTGTGATTCTTCCTGACACAGGAGAACGATATCTTTCTACATGGCTTTTTGAATAAGTGACTGGATAAAAAAATTAATCAAGGCCAATTGCTTTTCTCAAAATTAGAATCACATCTGCAATATCAACCTGCTGGTCATTATTCATGTCCGCAGGATATAGATTGATAGGGTCAAGGCCTATTGCCATTCTCAAACAGAGTATTACATCACTGATATCAACATTGTTATCATTATTCAAGTCGCCTTTCATTCCCTGCCTTGTTGTAAAGAGTGTGTAATCA
>DAONMJ010000070.1:0-8355 GCA_035392545.1 bacterium | reverse complement strand
AATTGCAGCAGAAAAGATAAAGGATATGAATTTTGATACAGTGCTGCTTGACGGAATGCTTGAATTTATTCCGTCTCAGAGATTATTGATAAAAAGAATTGCTGAAAATTCAAACCTGTTTATATCTACATATCAATATGATGAAAGTGCGCCCTATGACGCAAAAACATTTGTTCTTGAGCCAAATCTGAACTTTCTTAAAGGTATTGCTGATACTGTGATCAATGTGGAGTCAAAGAACAATGATATAGATGCAATTGTATATAATTTCCCTTCTCCTGATGAGGAAGTTAAAGGTATTGCCGAATTGATCTTGAAAGAAATGGCTGAGTGTGGAAGTATGAACTGGGAAGATGTGCTTGTTGTTTTTCCTGACATGCTCGGATATCGAGAACTTGTTCAGAGAATTTTTCATCGTATGGCTATTCCCTTTTGCATGACACCCGGACATGTTCTAAGTCAGGACCCATCAATCGTTGCCATTATTTCATTTCTTGGGTGGCTTGATTCATTATCCTGGGAACATTTAATGTCTTTGTTCACAAGTCCATTTTTTTCTTTTGATAGACAGGAGGCTGAAGAATTTTCAAAACAGACAAGGAAAATCTTTAAAGGTATTGGATTTTTCCCTGAAGAAAAATGGTTAAGAAAATGGAAAAACTGGAAAAAACTTGAAAAAGCAGCAAAAATGATGAAAGCAAAACAGGACTCTCTTACCAATTGGAGTGAAAATTTGATAAAAGCAATACAGGAAATTGGCTGGAAAGAGTTTGATATTGAAGGCAGAATTTCATTCATGGAGTTGATGGAACAGTTGAAAGGCAAATTATTGTTGAGTAGAACAGAATTTGTGAATATTTTGAAAACATCGTTGAATCTGACAGAAGTTGAAAAAAGCAAGGGGGCAGGAGTTAGGGTAATGGGTGTTCTTGATTCCACAGGTATTGAGGCGGATATTGTTTTTATGGGTGGTGCAACTGAGGAAGCACTTCCAATGGCATGCCGTCAGGAAGAATTTTTTCTGCCAGACCCATTAAAGGAAATCCTCTGTCTCAATACCTACAAACTGCGCATTGCAAGGGAAAGATTGGATATTTACAGGTTGAAAATGCTAAATAAAATTGTATTTACATATCCTGCAAAAATTGCTGGAAGGCAACAGAATGGTTCCATTATGCTTCACGATTTCCAGCAATCCGCGTACAGAAAAGATTTTTACATTGCCATGCCACAACAGATTTTCAATCCAGTTCCTGACTATCGTAGATTTGAAGAAAAATTCATAAAAAATGGAATGATTTATTGTACAGTGAGTCAGCTTGATGCTCTTGCCAGATGTCCGTATATTTTTTACCTTACCTATGTGGAAGAAGTGGAATCATACAGAGCACCTGCCATTGAAGAAGTTCCAGAATTCTGGGGTGTTCTGTTGCACGCTGCTGCAGAAAGAGCAGCCATTGATTTTAAAGGAAAAATAATGGATAAACAATCTGTCGAAGCGCAACATAAAAAGTTCTGTCAGTTTGTTGATGAGTTTCTCGATAACCCGGGGGCAGTTTCTCATAAATACTTTTACAGGATTCCACCTGTGGTGAGAAGTTTTCTAAAAAAAAGAGAGCAGTATGTGTTTGATTCTTTTAGAGAAATCATCGGCAATCACACAGGTCACAAAATTTTGGACCTTGAAAAACTGACCACGGTTCAGATAGGCAATATCATGCTGACCGGTAAGTTCGACAGGATGGAAGAAAGGGAAGATGGGACCATTGAAATTATTGATTTTAAGAGTGGCAAACTTCCCAGAAATGTTAAAAAATACCCAGAAACAGGGAATTGTTTTGATCTTGATAATCTGGAATTACCGCTTTACTCCCTGATGCAGTACAAAATTTCGGGAAAAAAAAGTCGTGTATTTGCCTGGTCTTTAAATTTTGAAGAAAAAGAAAATTTTGAAATTGAATACTCAGGTATTGCAACATTTCTTGAAAGATTTGAATCTGACTTAAATAAACTTGGAGAACAGTTGCTCAAAGGACAGTTTCAATTTATACAGAAATCAGAGAATTGTTACACCTGTCAATTTTCAAATTTTTGTATCTTAAAGGGTGATAATGAAGAATAATCAGGAAACATTAAATTTTTCTGTTAGAATGATTCACGCGTCTGCAGGTACCGGAAAAACCCACAGGCTTACACGAGAATTTATTGCTCTGGTAAAAAAGGACGATTTTATTCGTAATATTAAAAGAATTGTCGCAATTACTTTCTCTGAAAAGGCTGCATGTGAAATGAAATCAAGAATTATTCATGCCATTTTTAATGAAATTTTGACTGGAATAAAAGATGAGAAAACACGGATTGAATACGAGAATCAACTGTTTCTTTTAAGAATATCAACCATCCATTCATTCTGTAAAAACCTTCTTACACGCTTTTCTTTTTTGTTTCAAATTGACCCAAATTTTACAGTTGCAGAACCTGAAAAAATAATGATTTTTTTCAATCAGGCAATTTCAAAATTTCTTGAAAACACACATTTTGATAACCCGGTAATATCGCGTGTAAAACCAATGAAAATGAAACAGTTTCTTGATAGGTTTGGATATTTAAATAAGAATCATCCGCAGGTGTTTCTTGGAAAACCGATTGATGATAACGAAACAACAGGACCAGTATTTGAGTGTTTTCTGATTGTGAACAATTTTTTCCAGGAGATAAAAAAACAGCAATCAGTCATGGATTTTAATGACCTTGAAATCTATACGTACCTTCTGTTAAAAGAGCATCCAGAGTCCTTGAATGTTCTGAATGATTTTGATGAGGCAGTGGATTTCATTTTTGTTGATGAATTTCAGGATACAAGTTTGCTTCAGTGGAAAATCATCAGAGAATTTTCTTCTGAATGGGTTTCTGGAATTGGTGCAAAAGCAGATACTGGAAAAAGTTATGGGTTATTCTTTGTCGGGGACAGAAAACAATCCATATACCATTTTCGCGGTGCTGAAAATACTGTTTTTGATGATGCCAGAGCGTTTTATGGCCAGTACGTTTCCTCTGAATATCTGACGACCAGTTATAGGAGTTTCCCGTCTGTCATTGAATTTGTCAACAGAGTGTTTGAAGGTTATCCGGGATTTCCTGAACAGGAAAAACTTCGTGTGCATAGCGACTTTGCAAACAGGAAGGAGGGTTTTGTTGAGGTGAAACTTTTTGAAAAAAATACTTCTATATTTGAAGCAAAGGAAACCGAGTTTAACTGGATCGCAAGAAGGATTTTGTCCCTGATAGATTCGCAATTTACTGTTTATGACAAAAACACGAAAGCATTTCGTCCAATAAGTTTTAAGGATATAGCCATTTTGATGCGCAAGAGAACCCATTTGAAGATTCTTGAACAACAATTGCGGAGTTATTCTATTCCGTTTGTAAATGTCGGTGGAATAGGATTTTATCAGGAGCCAGAAATAAAATTTCTTGTCTATCTTCTTTGTGCTCTTGCTGATGGTTCGGATTTGCTTGCTTTGAAAAATCTTCAGCAGTCAGTATTCAAAATTAATCTATCTCAGATTGAACAGTGGCGAACCCTTTTGAAAAGTGATTTTGCGGCTTCTGTCCTTGACAGGATTATTGCAGAAACTGGCATGTTTTCTGTTGCTGGCACTCAGGGTTGTGCAAACATTGAAAAATTTTTGATGCTGGTTCATGAAATGAGGGATATCCCGTTTTTTCAGATGGTTCAGAATTTTAGAGGTATATTAAGCAAGGAAGAAGAGCCAAAGGCAGATGTTTTTTCAGAATTTCAGGACGCTGTGAGAGTCCTTACAGTGCATGGTTCAAAGGGACTTGAATTCCCGGTTGTGTTTTTATCTGGACTGGAACAGGGTATTCCCAATAAAAGCAAAATTACCCTGATGCATAAAAGAAATGATACCCCGGATTCTGACTATGTTTTTTCGTTTCGCAGTTCAGGAGAAAAAGGAGATTTTTATGATGATTACGTGAGAAGACTTGAGGAGGAAGAAAGAAGAATTCTGTATGTTGCCCTGACAAGGGCAAGGCAATCTCTTGTAATAACAGGAGTGAAAAGAAGGAGTACCTGGTTTGAAATGCTTGAGAAATTCGAAATAGATTATCCTGCTACTGACCCGATGCAGAGAGAATTTGTTGTCCGCCAGCAAGAACAACAATCTGTTTCTCAGATTCCTGTTATTCGCAGGAGACCTGTGTCACCGGTTTCTTTCTCATCACAGAAGGAACAGTTTGAATCTCAGAAAGAAAAAACAGGTACTATCATCCATAAAATAATATGTGAAATATCAAACGGTTTCGTCAATGCCAGACATGATGAAATGACAAAACGGGCAAGATTTTTAGCAGAAAAAATCAATGTAAACATAGATTACAAAGACCTTGAAATACACCTTCAAAATTTATTGAAGCCAGAAATTCTTGATGTTATTTCCCCAAAACCTGATTCTTATAGTGAACTGCCATTTCTTGTTGAGATTGATGGAATGTATGTTCAGGGTGTTATTGACCGTGTTGTTTATAGCAATGGTATCTGGAAGATTTATGACTATAAAACAAGGCATACACTCGCCATTACAGATGATGATAGGAAACAACTAAAAATATACAGAGAAGGTATCAGCCATATTTTTGGTACCAGAAATGTTCAGGCATTCCTTATTTTTACATTTTGCGGTATAATAAAAGAACTAGAATAATCATAATATCTTAAAGGGGGTAGAAATGAAAAATACCTGTGTGGGTATTGTGATGATGAATGATGAAAGACAGCATGTATGGCAGCAGAATGAAAAAGAGAATATGGCTGTTGTGCATCAGTGGGCGGACTTTTTGAAAAAGAATTTAAAAGATAAAACAGGAACATGTCCTGAGATTGTGGTGGGTTCAGAAACAATCAAAAGTATTGAAGCAGCAAGAAAAGTTGGTGAAGAGCTTGTTAGAAAGGGATGCAGGCAGGTAGTGATGTGTTATAACGTCTGGGATTTTCCGTATCTTGTCTGGCCATTTATTCAAACAATCGGAACCGATAAACCTGTATTATCCCTTTCCAATAACAATGGCGCGTATCCTGGAAATGTTGGGCTTCTTGCTACAGATGGGGCATTGAGGCAGGCAGGTATCAGAACCCACAGAATTGTTGGAGAAATTGGTGATGCTGTGACACAGCAAAAGGTGTTGAACTGGGTCAGGGCATCGCAGGCAGTAACATGTATAAAAAATGAAGTGTACGGTTGTTATGGTGGTCATTCAATGGGTATGGAAACCGGTTATTTCCATCTTGTGCCGACAGTCAAACACTTCGGGACAACAGTGTATCAAATTGACCAGTTGCTTCTGGTAAAAAAGATGGAACAGGTTTCTTTAAAAGAAATTGAGAAGGGTTTCAAATGGTTTTCTGAAATGCTTGGCGACAGAATTAAATATGATGGGAAAATGTTGACACCAGAGACCTTAAAAAAACAGATAGCATTGTATCTGGCAATGAAAATGGTTAATCAGGAGTACAGTTTTGATTTCTGCGGACTTAAAGGTCAGAGGGAGTTGACTGAACACGTTTGTCTTGGTGATGTTCCAGAAATGTTGATGAATGACCCGTACGACTGGAATGGATCAAAAGAACCATTTGTTTGTGCTACTGAAGCTGATTCATATGCGGCATTGACAATGCAGATCCTTAAATATATAAGCGGTGGATTGCCTGTGCTTTTTATGGACGTAAGATTGTATCATCCAGACCTTGGTATCTGGGATTTCTGTAATTCCGGAAACCATGCAAGTTATTATGCGTCTTTGAGTGATGAACCGAAGGAGAATTTTTCAAAAATTACATTTTATCCAGCACTTGAGTTTTACTTTAAGGCAGGTGGCGCTTCTGTAGAATTTGACGCTGCGCCCGGGACATTAACATTTGCAAGGTTGGGATTGTGGGACGACAAACCATATATGGTTATTATAAAAGGTGAAAGCTTATCTCTTGATAAAGAGATCAGGAAAAAAATTAATGACGAGACAAATCCAACCTGGCCGCATGTTCATGCACGACTTGAATGCAACTTTGAAAATTTCCTTAAGGTTTTTCCCTGCAATCACATTCTTGCAGTGTCAGGAGATTGTGTTGAATCTCTAAAATACTTCTGTGATATATGCAAAATATCAGCGATCATTCTGGATAAAAGCGCAGAAATTGGAAATGTATGGGAACTGGTGAAATGAATTTTCAAAAGAAAATTGTGCTGGGTCTTTTAATTCTGTGGGCGATATTGCTCATTGTATTTGGGCTTTTCAAAGCCGGCATATTTTCTTCAAAAAAAATCACCGTATATTTTTTCAAAAACCAGTCAGATGGTTCCTTGACTTTTGTTGAAGTGACAAGACAATCTAAAACTGGTCTATTGGGCAGTTCCCTGGAAGAAAAAATAAAAAGCGCTATGACTGAACTCATCAAAGGGCCAGGTTCTGATGAGACAACATCAGGATATATTTCCTGCGTACCTTCAGAGGCAGAAATTCTTGGTGTGAAGGTTGAAGATAATTTGATTTACCTGGATTTTGATGAAAATATTGAATCAGGTGGTGGCATTTCAGAAATCAGGGGGCGTCTTGCTCAAATCGTTTTCACTGCAACACAATTCAATCCGGACGCAGGAGTCAGGATTCTGATTGGAGGAAAAGAGATAAAAAGTTTCAGCGGAGAAGGAATTACGGATGTTGAAAAACCAATGTATAGAAAAGATTTTTCAGAATTTTTGAGAGGAGAAAACAATGAAGGAAAAAATCCATCCTGAGTACAGGGAGTCAAGACTTGTTTGTGCCTGTGGCAATACTGTAATAACCCGTTCCACAAAGCCAGAGATAAAGCTTGAAATTTGTTCAAAATGCCATCCGTTTTATACCGGAAAGCAGAAAATTATTGATACAGCCGGAATGGTGGAGAAATTCAGGAAGAGATATGGTGATAAAACACCAGGAAAGAAATGATCTGGTTGAAAAAATCGAACAATTGAGCAGGGAGTATGAAGAACTGATAGGGTTTGTTTCTGATCCTGCCAGCAGTAATTCTGCGGATTACAGAGAAAAAATCAAGAGAATCGGTGAAATCTCCAGTATTGTTGAAAAAGGTAAACAATATCTGGTTCTTGTCCACAAGATTGAACAACTTGAAGAACTTGCGCAGGACGATTCACTGAAGGAAATTGTTGAGGAAGAGTACACACGCCTCACAAACGAAATACAACCAGTTGAAGAAGAACTTGACCAGTACTTCTTCTCCTGTCCTGATGATAAAAAAGATTGCATTGTTGAGATTCGCGCTGGCACAGGAGGAGAAGAGGCATCTCTTTTTGCGAAAGACCTGTTCAGGATGTACAGTAAATTTGCAGAATCAAAGGGATTGATTATTGAAATTTTTGATTTTCATGCGTCAGAACTGGGCGGATTTAAGGAAATCATTTTTCTTGTGCGTGGTGAATACGCATACGGAAATTTTAAATATGAAAGCGGTGTTCACAGAGTTCAAAGAATTCCTGACACTGAATCTTCTGGAAGAATTCACACGTCTGCAGCAACTGTTGCGGTCTTTCCCAGTGTTGAAGAGGACCAGATAAAAATTAATCCTGAAGATTTGAAAATAGAAACATTCTGTTCTTCAGGTCATGGTGGCCAGAGTGTCAATACTACTTATTCAGCGGTAAGAATTACGCATATTCCAACAGGCATCACTGTAAGGTGCCAGGATGAGCGAAGCCAGATTCAAAATCGCGCAAGAGCGATGAAAATTTTGAGGGCAAGGCTTCAGGATATGATGCAGAATCAGAAAGAACAAGAACTTTCCCGAAAAAGAAAGGCGCAGATAAAATCAGGTGATAGAAGCGAGAAAATCAGAACATACAATTTCCCCCAGAATAGACTCACTGACCATAGAATTGGTCTAACTTTACACAATTTACAAGAAATTATGGAAGGAAAACTTGATTACTTGATTGGTGAATTGAAAAAGGAGATACAAAATGAAGAAACAAAAGTTTAATGTGCTTTTACTGCTTGTCTGTCTTGTTTTCATGTCTCAGGGATATTTATTTGCTGCTGAAATGACAGAAAATATAAAGAAAGGAATTCTAAAGTTGCAGATGAGCCGTCTTGATGATGCCCAGAATTATTTTGAACGTGAAAAACAATCAAATCCTAATAATGGACTTGCCTATTATTATTTAGGTGAGGTTTATTACAGAAAGGCGGATTTTTCAAAAGCCCTGGAGCAATATCAGAAAGCTATAGAAATAGAGCCAGGTAATGCAGCATATCATCTTGGAGCAGGTGTTGCCTACC
>DAONMJ010000069.1:0-8573 GCA_035392545.1 bacterium | reverse complement strand
TTCCAAAACCACCCTTGATACCGAAAATAAAACCCGCTTTGTATTGCTTCATGATAATAATTCCCCTGCACTTTTCAAATAATGCAGCAGGGATTTCTGTGTCAGGTGCTTCCATTATGTCGTCAAGAAATTCTTTCGCCTCTGCAATTCTTTTAACGAGCGATTTGGGCGCGGCATAAACACATCCAGACCAAAAAAGAAAAACCATTAAGCACAGTCCTGCAACCTTTGTTTTCATAAAACCCTCCTTTTTATCTGTATTTTCTGATCTCTTCAAGAGATTTTCTTTTCTTTTCTCTGACTTCACTATCAGCAGGATACCCGACTGTAACAAGGACGTCAATTTTTCGTCTTAAAGGAATGTTCAGGATTTTGTGAATCTCCCTTTCGTTAAACCAGCCAATCCAGCAGGTGCCAAGACCTTCTTCGGTTGCCTGAAGAATAAAGTGTTCAACAGCAATTCCTATATCAATCAGATTGTATTGAGTCCCGCGAAAATATCCACCGAGGCATGCGGAATATCGCGACCTCTCTGTGATCACAACAATAATTACCGGAGCATTTTTCGCAAAACTGTTGAGCCCATAAATGCCAGAAAACGCCCTTTCTGCCATTTGATTTATCAATTCTTTATCAGTAATAGCAATGAAGCTCCACGGTTGAGAATTGCACGCAGAAGGAGCAATTCTCGCTGCCTCAAAACAACGGTCAAGAACTTCTTGAGGTACTGAATCAGTCCTGTATTCCCTTACACTTTGGCGTATTTGCACCAGTTTAAGAAAATTCATATTCTAATTATAGCACATTTTTACACCATATTTATCTGGCGTGTTGTTGAACGAATATTGACGCAGGTGGAATTTTTGTTAAAATACTGGATAAAAATTAAAAACCATGACAAATTATCTATTTGATAAAAGTTATGACATTGTGGTCGTGGGCGGTGGTCTTTCTGGAATTGGCTATGCTATCGCTGCGGCAAGTGGAAAAAAAGTACTGGTCATTGAAAGAAGATCTTCACTCGGATGGGAGGTCTCAACCGCATTTTCCAGTGAATTCAATGGGAAATTATCAAAAACTGGGAAAATCCTGAAAAAAGAATTGGAATCCAGACACGGAATAAAAAAAGATAAAGTTTCACCTGCGCTTTTTGAGATTTCGCTTGAGTCGATTCTTAAAAAAATGAATATTGACATAATGTTTTATACATATCCCCTTGATATCATAAAAAGAGATGATCTGATTGCGGGATTAATTGCGGGTAATAAGAATGGAGCCGGCATTATAAGTAGCAGGATTTTCATAGATGCCACTGAAAATTTTTCCCTTTTAAAAAAATGCTCTGATAGATTTATGGCAGACAAGAATTATTCTCATATTTACTATATTTTTTTCAATGGAGTCAAAAAAGAAATCAAGGATCAGGAAATCGTCAATAGAAAAATCAATGATATTGAAATTTTATCTATAAAAAAAGGATTTAGAAAGGGCGAGGTATTTGCCGAAATTGAAACAAGAAATAAAAATATCACAGAAACGAGAATACAAATTCCAACATTGATTTCTTTTCTCAAGGAAAACATTGATTTTTTGAAAGAATCCCTTGTCTCCCACATAAGCAACGAACCTGTATGTAGCAAGCCACAAATATCGTGTAAATTTAGTTCTTTAATGAGGAATCTTTACCCGGTCATTTATTCGGATGACGACAAACAAAACTCAAGTTTGGTAGTGCAAAAATTTGAAGCAGGTACAAAAACAGCAGATTCACTAAAAAACATTGATGAAATTTTTCCTGATGATATATCTGTTTTTGAATGTGAAAGATATACAAACTGTGATGAAAAATTTGAATTCGATGTCGTCGTTGCTGGAGGAGGTACTGCAGGCGCAGTTGCAGCCATATCGAGCGCCAGAGAGGGAATAAAGACCGCTGTTGTTGAACATTCAAATTGTCTTGGTGGAATTGGAACAGGCGGTGGAATTCACCACTACTACTTTGGTATGGGTGGAGGGCTTCAAAAAGAAATTGAAGAAAAATCCAGTGAATTGACTAAACTGTTCACAGGCAAATTCAAAATTCACGGTTGGCACCCAGAGGCAAAAAAAATCGTACTTGAAGAAATGTGCAAAAATGCAGGTGTCAAAGTATTCTATGGAAACTGTTGTATTGATGTTGAAATGAAAGTTAACGCAATTTCTGGCATTTATTGTGCTACAGCAGATGGAATGAAAAAATATAAAGCGAATGTTGTTATTGATGCTACTGGCGATGGTGATATCGCTGCAAAGGCCGGGGCTCCCTTTACCCTGGGAAGAGTTGCTGACAAATTGCCACAACCGTTTACCCTGGTTCCAGTAGTACTCACACCAGACGGAACTTTTGCCTATATCAACTTTGATTCCGGTTTTGTTGACCCAACAGATACATTGGATTTAACAAGAGCAAGAAGACAGTCATTAATGTTGTTCGAAAAAGAAATTACAAATGAATTAGATATCCCCCTTTACATCTGTCCGATCATTGGCATAAGACAGGGTAGACAAATTCTCGGGAAGTACGTTCTGACTTTAACGGATCAAATCTTTGGTGCAAGATTTTCAGACGCAGTGTGCAGTATGGACTCACATTATGATAACCATTCAAAAGATATGGAAAACCAGAGTTTTCAATCATTGTTATGGAGATGGCTTACAGATAATTTTATGACAAGAATAGAATGTGAAATACCGTACAGATGTCTCTTACCCTTAAATGTGAAAGGGCTGATTGTTACTGGAAGAGCCATATCAATGGACCCTGAAGCCCACTATGCATTACGAATGGAAAAAGATATGGAACGACTTGGAGAGGTCGCTGGTATCGCTGCAAGCATTTCAGTTAAAAATGGAGTATTTCCTGAAGATATTGACATAAAAAAACTTCAGGAAAAGCTAAAAGCAAGTGGCTGTTGGAATCCAGATTATATGATAAAATCAGCGATTAACATCAACAGTTCGTTTGAAGATTTGAAACAAAAGTTCCTGTCAAAAGATTTCAAAGAACCGGTGAGCATATGGACTTTTAATTTTTCTGAGAAGGTCGAAAAATTCTTGAATGCAATTCTAAAAAAACCTGACGATACACAACTACAATTCTGGAGCACCACAATCCTTTCAATCCATAAGAAAAAATCAGGGGTTAAATTTCTTATTGAATGGCTGAAGGAAAACAAGGATATCAATTCTCAATTGTGTATTTCTATTATTACGATTCTGGGAAGAACGAAAGATAGCATGGCGCTTGATCTTTTGCACGGTATACTATTTGACAAAAATGCAAATGCAGATACATTAATCGCAACAATACGGGCTATTGGTGAAATGAGGAATGAAAAATCAATTGCAGCGATAGACAAATTTCTAAAAAGAAAGGATATTCCCAACGAAAGGATTCTGTCACAGGGAGTACCAGGACTCATAAAAAAGGTAAAAGAAAATGCGTTGTGGCAGATAGAACTTGCCTGTGCTGAAACCTTAAAAAAACTTGGAAATTTTAGAAATGAAATTGTGGATAAGTATTTAAGTGACACTCGGGCTTATGTAAGAAACTATGCAAAAATGATCATGGATAAACAAGGAGTAGCGTATGGTTAAAAATCATGATGGGTGTTATACAGTTGCTGGATATCTTGCAGAATTATTTGATAGTGAAAAGAGAATACTTGAACTCAAAGCGAACAATAGAGTTGAATTTTTGCAATGGAAAAGCAAAGCGAAAAAAAAGTTAAAGGAATTGATTGGTTACTACTGCTTCAAAAGATGCAATCCCAGTCCAAAAATTAATGAAACCGTTGAATGTGATGGTTTTACTCGAATACATATGGAAATTTATACAGAACCGTCCATAAGAATGCCGTTCTATGTATTGAAACCAAAAGACGAAAGACAGCGTTATCCTGTTGTAATGGCATTGCACGGTCATGTAAGCGGCGGCAAATACGCAGTAGTAGGCAGATATGATATTCCTGAACTTGTTGAATGGATTAAACTTTGTAATTATGATTATGGTGTGCAATTTGTCAAGCAGGGATTTTTGGTATTTTGTCCTGATGCCAGGGGATTTGGAGAAAGACAGGAACAGTGGGCAAAAGGAAATATTACTTCTCCTTCATGTTTCTGGCTAAATAACATGGCAATTCCGCTTGGAATGACTGTAACTGGAATGTGGACATGGGAGGTACACAGGTTAATTGATTACATCAAAACAAGAAATGACGTTGAAAAAGATACCATCGCGTGCGTGGGACTTTCAGGAGGTGGGTTACAAACATTGTGGGCAAGCGCACTTGATGAGAGAATAAAATGCTGTGTAATCAGTGGCTATATGTATGGGTATAAAGAATCCCTGCTTGAAATGTGCACAAACTGTTCCTGCAATTATGTTCCAAATCTTTATCGTTATTTTGACATGGGCGACATTGCTGCATTGATTGCTCCACGGGCAATGCTTGTTGAAACTGGAACAAAAGACGCTCTCAACGGAAAAAGTGGTTTGAAAAATGTGTTTTCCCAAACTGCAAAGATAAAAAAGGCCTATAAAATTTTTAATAAAGAAGAATTTTTTAAACATCATGTATTTGATGGTCATCATCGTTGGAACGGCGAAGAAGCCATACCATGGGTGAAAAAACATCTACTGGGACAATGAATTCAGAGAAAAAAATCTTAAGTACAGGCATTATAGGAATGGGTGGATTTGCCGCAGCACATCACCGTGCAATCAATGAACTTGAAAAAAAGGGCATGGTAAAACTATGCTGCACCTGTGATATAGCACCTGAAAATTTCAAGCAAATGATTGAAAATCTGTGTTTTGAAAAAAGGGGCGTGGAAATATTCGATAATTATCTGAAAATGCTTGACGGCTGTGAAGAAAAACTTGATTTTGTTACCATTCCTACGCCAATTCCACTTCATGCCGAAATGCACCAGCAATGTGTTAAGAAACAAATCCCGGTTTATCTTGAAAAACCACCTACCCTTGACTACCAGCAATTTATTTCGATGATGGAAGTAGAGCAGTACGCAACGAAACAAACCAATGTTGGTTTCAATTTTATCATTCAAAAATTGCGACATAGAATAAAACAAAGAATTCTTTCAAATGAATTTGGAAACATAAAAAAAATCACCTTCATGGGGCAGTGGCCAAGGCCTTCATCATACTTTAGACGATCATCCTGGGCTGGAAAACTTAAACTCAACAATGATTTCGTCCTTGATTCCTGTTTTGGGAATGCCATCAGCCATTATGTTCATAACATACTCTTCTGGTGCGGCAAAGGGGATATTTTTTCCTGGGACCCTGTGGAAGAAGTTCACGCTGAATTGTACCGTACACATGACATTCAGGGAACAGATACTGTATTTGCCATCGCTTCAACCAGACATGTCAACAATATCAGAATCGCCTTAACGCATGCGTGTGCAGAAAAAACAAGGGATATTGAAAAAATATACTGTGAAAATGCAGAAATCCATTTTGAAGGAAACGCAACCGGTAATAACGGATATTGTGCGCAATGCACAATCTATTGGAATAATAGACAGAAGGAAATGATTGAAGAGCCATACGAGAATCTTTTAAGAGATAATATTGAGTATTATGCCAGGTACCTGCTGGGTGAACATCAAAGACCGCTTATACTTCTATCAGATACAGAACCCTTCGTATTATTCAATGGCCTCATTTATGTTGCAGCAAAAAAAATTACTCAGATACCAGAGCAATCAATCGAACGAATAAATCTGGATAATGGCGATTATTTTTTGTCAATAAAAAACATCAAGGAAATCGCACAGAAATTTATTGAAACAGGAAAATTTCCCTCAGAACAAAACATCCAGTGGGCGCGATCTGGCGGTCACGCAAAATGCGACCAAATCAAGGATTTGCATAGAATAATATGGAACATAATTTCGTAAATCATCCAATCAAAATTGCCATTCCAATAAATCCAAACGTATATCCCCAACCAAAAGTTGAAAATTGAGGATTATAGTGCGCAAGAACGAATCCGACGATTGTGACTATAAGAAAAACAACAAGACGAATAAATTTCCATACCGTCATCTCAATTTTTCCGAATTTCTTTGTCATAATCCCCCCTTTTTTATTAATGATAACCTGACATGGTAATTATGACAAACAAAGCATTGCAAAATTTTTCGGACTGTATAAAATAAGAAACATGAACCCTGGAATTTTTCACTATTCGAAATCCAATAATTTCAAGGTCAGGCAGATTAATAAAGCAAAACAGTATGATGTTTTAGAGGTTACATTTCAATCCAGCCAACCAACCGGCATAGACGTATGCGATAAAGTATCTGGCTTCTATTACAGAGTACCTGATGCCAGAAGGGCTGTTATAATCCTGCACGGTCTTTCCATGATTTCTGTGACAAAATTTCTATGTTTGCATCTCGCCAGAAACGGTTTTTCATCTTTTCTTATCATAATGCCCTATGCTCCTAAAAGAATTCCCAGAAAACGGCCCATTAGACACTTACCGCAAAATCAGGATTGGGTTGAAATTTTCAGGCGCGGCTTAATTCAGGCAGTTATTGATGTAAGAAAAACCATTGATTTTTTAGAAAAAGAAAATGAAAAAATAGGAATTCTTGGCATAAGTCTTGGAGCATCCATAGCAAATCTTGTACATTCAATTGATTCAAGAATCTCTTCAGGGATTTATGTAGTAGGAGGCGGAGACCTGGCAGGGATGTTATGGGATTCAAGGGACTTTATGGCAAGGATTTATAAAAGAAAATTACTGGGTTCCATCGATAAACTAACCCTTATGACACGATGGAAAGATATAGACCCGCTAACCTATGCCAGAAAATTAGAAAATGTCTTGATGATTAACGCCAGATATGACACGTCTGTCAAACCTGTATATACCCTGAAATTATGGAAATCTGTTGGTAAACCCGAAATATACTGGTTGAGATGTGCACACTTTTTTCTCTCTCACATCTTTTTTGTAAAACGGCTTATTCTCAAACATTTTAGAAAAACACTTTCATAAGGAAGCAAGAAAACCACCATCAATGATAATGGTTTGTCCGGTAATAAACGATGCTTCATCAGAACAAAGAAAAATCACAGCAGGACCAATATCATCAGGAATACCCCATCTTCCCAGAGGTGTTCTTTTTACCACCCAATCTGAAAATTTTGAATCATTATAAAGCGGCTCAGTTAATTCAGTTTTTATGTATCCGGGTGAAATTCCATTGACACGAATTCCATACTTTGCCCAGTCAACCGCAAATGATTTCACAAGTTGTTTTAATGCTGCCTTTGAAGCACCATACGCACAGGTAGTAGGTCTTGCTACTTCAGACATTAATGACAAAACCATAACACAACAACCCCCGGAATTTTTATTGATTAAAGATTTCGCCCATTGTGCTGTAAGTACAAAGGCACTTGTAAGATTTACAGCAATAACCTTTTCCCATTCTTTGATGGATAATAAATCCGCTCTTTTCCTGACAGTAATTCCGGCGCAGTTTACAAGGATATCAAAGACGTCGTATTTACGTTGAAGATTTTTATAAAAAACAGGAATTTTTTTATAATTTACAAGGTCAAATCGCACCGAATCACACCTATCACAAATTTTTTTCAACTTACAAAGTGCGATGTTATTTTTTTTATCGTTCTTCCCAACAATTACAACTGTTGCTCCTGCTTTCACAAGTGCACTCGCAATTCCAAACCCTATACCAGAATTACCACCTGTCACAAGCGCTTTTTTCCCCTGAAGATTAAATGCCATTGTTTGTTTCATTTCGACATCACCTTACATTTCATAATTTTCACTGGAGGCTTATCTTTTTCCCAGCTTCTTTGATAAGTAAATTCAACAATTGTTTCACCTTTTTTTAACGCCTGAAAAATAAAAACCTGTTTTCCAGGACTTCCAACCATCTTCTGTGATTGTGGTGAAATATATTCACTTCGTTTTAGATTCAACATCATTTCGTCATACTTCGCGAACCATTCATAACCAGTTGTGGGATTGGACTTAAGTTCAATTCTAAATGTATCACCTGATTTTACTACCAATTCAGTCTCCATTTGATTTTCCTCTAATAATGAAACCGAAAAAGCAATCTCCTTTTGAATACACCCTGCGACAAAAGACATGATTAAAATGCCTGCAATGCACAATGCACTAAATGTTTTCATGATTCCTCCAGGTTAAAAAACCCATTGTTTATTTTACTCAATTAAAATTTTGTGTAAAATAATATACCTGCATGGTGGGTGTAGCTCAGCGGATAGAGCGCCAGACTGTGGCTCTGGATGCCGGGGGTTCAAATCCCCTCACCCACCCTTTTTCATTTTTGACAGGGGATTTGAATAGAGCGAAGTCAGGAATTGCGAGCGAGCGCAGCAATTCCAGCGAATGGCCGACCCGAGTCGTAGTGGGAGACGAGGGCGCCAAATCCCCTCACCCACCCTTTTTCATCTTTGACAGGGGATTTGAATAGAGCGAAGTCAGGAATTGCGAGCG
>DAONMJ010000068.1:0-8661 GCA_035392545.1 bacterium | reverse complement strand
GAGATAAAACAATTACCTTTAACCAGGACTCTGAATTCTACATTTTTTTGCTCTTAACAAATGGTGGCAGTACAAATGAGAAATTCTATAGATATTGTTAAACTCACACAAGCAATATTCACACTTAAAAAAATTATTCCAGAATTACCAGAGAAAAAAGATAAAAAAAGAAAAATGCCTTATAGAAATATAATTTCAAATAGATTTATTTTTGAGGAAATGTGCTTCTTCACATTATTTTCAGTATTCCATATCGTCTTTTGAATCAAGAATCGAAATTGTCTTTTCCAGCATTTTGATATGATTGTTGATAAATTTGATAACCTGTTTTCCTGCTCTAAAAAGTCCGTATTTTTTTCCTACCAGATTCTCCAGTTCACTGAGATAATCAAATTCAATTCTGCCGATATCAAGAAGTTCCAATCCCCTTTGAATAATCTTTGCCTGTCTGTATATTGTTTCAAAGATCATCCTGTAATTTTTTTCCACTATCAAACTTTGCAATGTAAAATAAAAGCGTCTTGCATCAATTCTCAGTTGCATCCGTATTGATTGTTTCGAAACCACAATTTCGTGGCGAAAATCCCTTCCATAAACAACAAGTCCCTGGTCCTTTATTTCTGCCCATTGCAAAGGAAAAAGGTCCCATGAGTTTTCCAAAATTTGAGGAGTAAAAATCACAGGGCTGATTGAAGTTGAAGCAACAGATTTATGAAACATCTCTGAAAAATTGACAAAATCTTCTGATGTAAATTCCTTCACAAGCACAAGGATATTGATGTCAGACAAATCCTTCAAATAATCACCCCGAGCATAACTTCCATAGATTACAACACTGATCAATTCTTCTTCAAAAAATTTCTTTATCTGATCAACAAATGTTTCTACTTCCTTTTTTATTGTGTTGTTAGACACAATTACCTCCTGTGATTTTAATAAAACAACTACCATCCGCCTGTTGCCCCACCGCCACCACTTGAACCACCTCCAAATCCGCCTCCTGAAGAAGTCCTTCCACTACCAGAAGACGATGGCAATCCTCCCAGCCAGCGCCTTTTTGGAATTTTCTTGCCTCTCAATGTATAAGAAATATTAAAAATTGATAAAATAAAAAACAGAACAAAGTTGGTGAAAAACGGAATGAGAAGCGCAAGCATATAAAAAAATTGGTGATTGTTGCTGGACTTAAACAGAAAGTTAAAAGTTACAATTTCAAGAAGAATAACAATAAATCCAATAAAACCTGCGACCATTGAAGCATAAATCAAGCAGAATAGTTGCCAGATAATCAAAAAACCAATAGAATTCTTACCCGCAAGATTGTCCTTGCCTGAATCATCAGCAGGCACTTTACCCGCGATAGTGTCCTCAATGGCATTTATTCCTGCTATTATTCCACCTGCATATTTACCATTTCTGAATGCCGGAGCAATTTGATTTCTGATTATTGAACCACATCTTCCATCTGTCAGCGATGCTTCAAGACCATATCCAACTTCAATCCTTATTTTTCGTTCGTTGATGGAAATAAGGAGAAGAACACCATTGTCTTGATTTTTTTTGCCTATACCCCACTGGTTAAAAAGTTCATTCGCGTATTCTTCAATGTTTCTTCCTTCAAGTGAATTGAGAATAACAACAGCCATTTCAATCTTTTTTTCTTTTTCAATGTTCAGCAATCTATCTTCTATATTTTTTTGTTCTTCTGAGGTCAAAATCCCTGCAAAATCGTTCAGTAAACCTGAAGGAGATGGGATTTGTTTTGAGCAATATGATGGAGAAGATAAGAGCAAAAGAAATAGGAATGATAGAATTGCAGATGAGAATCTTTTCATCGTATTTCCTTTTCAAATAAATATTGACTTCTTCAAACTCCTTAAATATGATACCATATATACGAATTAATAACAGGATACATTATGATCAGAACACGCCTTTTTAAATCTTCCATCTTGACCTGTATTATGTTTCACTTATTAATCACTGCTTCACAAGCCGGGATCATCAATGAACTAAACTCTGTTATTGCCACAATTTCTGACTCCCTTTCAATAAATAACAAAAAAATTGTCGCGGTCACTGATTTTACAGACCTCGAAGGTAATGTAAATCCACTCGGAAGATTTATCGCTGAAGAAATTTCGATTGGTCTTACATCAACAGGTAAACAATTAACAATCATTGATCGTAATCAACTAAAAAAAATCCTTGCTGAAAAAAACGTTTCTGTTTCTGGCATCATTGACCCTTCCCTTGCTAAACAAATCGGACAGATATCAGGCGCTGAAGTAATCCTGACCGGCAGTGTGTATCCAGTTTCAGGATCAGTGTATCTTTCAGCTAAAATTATTGATGTAAGCACTGCGAGAATTTTTGGCGGTACATCTCTAATGCTCGCAAAAAATCAGATTCTTGACGACCTGGTACAAATCAGTTTTAAAACGTCTGAAATTACAGTAACCCCTCAGCAAACCCCTGCTTTTTTACCTCAGGTAAAAGAAGCCGCTAATTTTATATTTATACTCAAAGAAATTCAAATGGATAACAATGCGATGGTTCTGAATTTGGAAATAAAGAATAATATTGACCAGGGCCGTTACCTGACTATCAAATCATTTAGAGCAATAGACGACTCTGGCAGAGAATATTTTCCGTCATCTTTCACAATTTCAGGGGCAAAAGCATACATAGGTGAATCCGGAAAAATTCAATCAATAGTCAGAGGAACAATATCTGATAATTTTGATATCTGGCTACGCGACTATCAACAGGTAAAAGCGCAAATCGTCATAAGAAACATTTCGCCAAAAGCCAAATCCATAGGCATTTCGGAAATGGTGATTGCTCCTGTGAATGTTACGGACAGTCATGGAACCTTCATGCGACTTGAAGATGATACTTCAACAATTCAGTTCACAAATCTCCAGGTCATAAGAAACAATGCCTCTAAATAGTGATATCGAAAATAGGTATAGAGAGTTGCTGGAAAAGGTCGTAATTAGAAAACCAGAACTCAAGGAGTTTGTAAATTTTCTTGAAAACGAAACATCCTGGCTCATATCACCTGCGAGTACAAAATATCATCTCAACATTGAACACGGACTTCTTATCCATTCTGTGAATGTAACAGAAACAATGCTGATGTT
The DNA here is from genome assembly GCA_035392545.1 of bacterium. Taxonomy (GTDB): domain Bacteria; phylum Ratteibacteria; class UBA8468; order B48-G9; family DTJG01; genus DTJG01. The sequence continues at coordinate 5,515 of DAONMJ010000068.1, read as the reverse complement.
GAAGGACGTTCTGATGAAAGACATTCCGGATGAAAGTTGTGTGATTGTGGGACTTTTTCATGATGTGGGAAAAATTGGCATGCCCCATGCTCCAAGATATGTGAAAAAAAATTCAGGTTATGCGTACAATGAAAACCAGATAGAAATGTCTGTTGCCGCAAGAAGTCTTTATCTTGTTTCAAAGTTTATCCCGCTTACTGATGAAGAAGCACAAGCGATTCTTTATCATGACGGTCAATACATTATGGAAAACAAACCTGTTGCTCACCGCGAATGCGCCCTGACACTGCTTGTCACTTTTGCTGATACATGGGCTGCGGCGAAAGAAGACGGCAGAATAAAAACGTTTGATCAAAAGTTTTTCAAAAAAGCATAAACAGGGGGTAAAAAATGGAAACTACTCTCAGGAGATACAGAATAAGAACGAGGCCATTCTTGTGTCTTGACCCGGGAGAGGCTGCTGACACAGGCGTAACGGTTGGAGAAGAAACCATTGAAGAACTGACACTTATTCCAAATCCAGGACTGGGATTCTATCACCTGTACGCTGTACTAATTAACAAACCTGTCAGTGAAATCAAAGATACCCCGGTAATGAAAAGGGGAGAAATCTCTTTTGAAAACAGATCAGAAGCATCACATTATGCAAAAAAGAGGGGCGATCCTTACATCCTATGCGGTGTGAAGCAGACAAGACCGGTAAGCAAAGATGAGGTGGAAGAATTTCGCAACCTTCATCAGCAGGAAGATTCCATAGAAAAGAAGTTGAAGGAACTGAAAATGTTTGACACCAGGAACAAGCCATAAAATTTTAACAAATCCTTGGTAATTGCTTTCCTGAAGGCATTTCAACAAATCTTTCGGAACCAAATTTTGTTTTCAAAATCACCCTGCCTGGAAATTCTCTGATAACATTTCCTATGATTTCTGCCCTTTTACCAAGGGGATGTTTTTTCATCACATCAAGCAATTTTTGTGCATCATTTTTATCAACCACCATAACCACCCTGCCCTCGCTTGCAAGATGCAATATCTCAAACCCAAAGATATCACAAAGGGAACGTACCTGCTCTGTCAAAGGAATTTTCTCCTCATAGATTCTAATACCAAAATTATTTCCCGCCACAATTTCATTTAATACAGAAGCAACGCCTCCCCTTGTTGGATCTCTCATGAACTTGATTCTTGCTGAACTTCCCAACATTTTTTCAACAAGAAAATAAATGGGAGCACAATCACTTTTCAATGATACTGTAAAATTAAAATGTTCTCTTGCGCATATAATTGATAACTCATGTAAACCAGGCACACCGCTGAGAATAATCGCATCGCCTGGTCTAATGCTGCTCAAGCCCGAACAAACATTATTTTTCTTGATTCCAATACCTGATGTTGTAATAAAAATTCCATCGCATTTACCTCTATCAACAACCTTTGTATCACCTGTCACAATTCTTACTCCAACTTTCCTGGCAGTCGTTGCCATGGACCTGAGTATGCGTTCAAAATCATTGATACTGAAACCCTCTTCAATAATCATTGCGCATGAGATAAATAGCGGTTTAGCGCCACAAACAGCAAGGTCATTAACGGTTCCACACACAGCAAGTTTTCCAATGTCTCCACCAGGGAAGAATACTGGATTCACAACGTAGGAGTCTGTTGTAAAACAAAAAGTTTTTCGTGAATCCAAAATGTCAAAGGTCGCTGAATCAGGCAGTGCCACCAGCAAAGGGTCATTAAAATACTTCAGGATAATTTTTTCAACCAGTGTCCTTGATTGCTTTCCACCTGCTCCGTGCGAAAGAAATATTTTATCGTCTTTCATAGGCGTAGTATGCGGCACACGTTCCCTCAGAAGACACCATACACGGTCCCACAGGATGCTGGGGTGTACACTTTTTTGCAAAAAAAACACAGTCCTGAGGTGTTTTCAGTCCTTTCAGTACATCTCCGCAGAGACAACCCTTTTTATCACGAGAAATTTTAACATCTAAATTCAGAACGCACTCAGCATCATATTCTTTGAATTGCTCTTTTATTGAAAGTCCGCTTGATGGAATTATTCCAATTCCTCTCCATTCAGAATCAACCACATCAAAAGCTTCGTTCATAATCTTCCGGGCAGTCAGATTTCCTTTTTTCGCAACACAGCGAGAATACTGTATTTTCACTTCATTGCGCTGTTTGCCCGATATCATCTCAAGTAGTAACAGTATTGATTGAAGAATATCACATGGTTCGAAACCTGAAATAACACATGGAATACCATAATTTTTGGGAAAAATTTCATAAGGTTTTGCGCCTATGACAATACTGACATGCCCCGGGCAGATAAATCCATCAATAGAATGTCGAGTACCCCTGACAAGCATTTCCATCGCAGGAGGAATTAATTTATTGCCTGCCAGTACCATAAAGTTATTAATCCTGGACATTTTTGCATATTTAATAACGTTTGCAACAAGAGGCGCTGTTGTTTCAAAACCAACTCCCAGAAACACTACTTTCTCATTTGAATGACTTCTGGCAATTTCCAGTGCATCGAGAGGTGAGTAAACAATATCAATGCTGGCGCCACAACCATGTTCTTTTTCAAGCGAAGACATGGCTGAAGGAACTCTGTACATGTCGCCAAATGTTGCAATCCTCATACCTGGAATTTTTGAAATAGCAATGGCTTTATCAATAAATGAATTTGGACTTACACACACAGGACAGCCTGGACCTGAAATGAGTTTGATATTTTCTGGCAATAATCCACGCAAGCCATAGCGCGATATCGCCATTGTATGAGTACCACAAACCTCCATCAGGTTTACTGCTTTTTTAATACTTTTTGCCTCCATATATATTCTGGAAAGCAATGCCTTAGCAATATCTGCATCACCGAATTTATTAATATGTTTCATTTTTTATTTGCTTAAAAAGTTCCAAGGTGTTTAACGCTTCCTTTTTATTAAGTTTCTGAATCGCAAATCCTGCGTGTACAATGATGTAGTCACCAACTTTAATGTTTTTAACCAGAGATATATCAATCTCCCTTTTTACCCCTCCAAGGTCTGCAAACGCTTTTTTCCCTTTCACGCTTATCACTTTCATCGGCACAGCAAGACACATACTTCCCCCTTCATTAGGGTTTGTTCGTAAAATTCGCAATAGCACACTGTCCCGCAGCAATTCCTCCGTCATTGGTTGGAATTATTTTATGGGAATACACTTTGAAACCATCTTTTTCAAGCATTCTCTTGATGTTAGTATAAAGAAAAACATTCTGAAAACTCCCGCCAGAGAACACAACATCCGAAATATGGGTCTGCTCGCGCAGCAAATGACAGACGTCAACAGTAAATTTTACCACAGTCAGGTGAAACTTATAAGAAACAGAACCCGCATCTTTTCCCCCCAATAAATCATCAACAACACCACGAATAATTTTCTTATGATCAATTACAATTTGCCCTGACTCCCTGGTGATATCAAAGTCATAAGAAACAGGCGTGTCATTTCTTCCTTCTGTTAACATTGCTTCAAGCTCAATCGCTGCCTGACCTTCGTAATTCGCTTCATTTCTTATCCCACACAGACAACTGACTGCGTCAAAAATCCTTCCAAGTCCGCAGGCATACGGACTGTTAATTCCTTTTTTTATCATATCTGAAATAAAAGATACTTTATTAGCATCAATATTCTTGAAAAACTTTGCAGGAATTTCTCCATCAAAAGCATCCACCAGATATGATACTGCAATCCTCCAGATTTGTTTGATTGCTCTTTCTCCACCAGGAAGTCGAACATATTTTAGATGTGCTAAACGTTGAAAATGTTTGTAATCGGATAATAAAAATTCACTTCCCCACAAAGTACCATCTGCACCATACCCTGTTCCATCAAAAGCAAGACCCAGCACTGGTTTGTCTGGCAGATGATTTTCTATCATAGACGAACATACATGCGCATGATGATGAAAAATTGGTATTTTCTTCGCTTCTTTAAAAAACTCATCTGACATCGCCAGAGAAGAAGAAAAATACTCAGGATGAGCATCATATACTACTAAATCTGGTTTTATTTTCAGTATGCTTACATATTTTTCAATTGCTCTTCTGTACGATTCAAAGTTCAAAACATGTTCAAGATCTCCGATATGATGACTCAGATACAAATTGTTTTTCGATACCAAACCAAATACATTTTTATTATCTGCCCCGCATGCCAGAATCTGTTTCTTTGCAGTAAAAGGCAGCATCATTGATTCAGGAGCATAACCTCTCGACCTTCTTGTTATCAGCACATTACGATCAGGAAAAATTCTCATCACAGAATCATCACACCCGGATGAAATTGTTCTGTCATGAAAAAGAAAATAGTCAGCAATACCAGAAAGTCTTTTTATTGCTTCCTCATTATCAATGCAAATAGGTTCCTCGGAAATATTTCCACTTGTCATTACCAATAATTCAATATCTGGATTTGACTCAAAAATCAACTGATGTATCCCGGAATAAGGCAACATTACACCAAGATATTTATTTCCGGGAGCGACATAATCAAACCAGCGCTTCTGACCTTTTTTCTTCAAAAGAATAATGGGTGCTGCAGGAGAAACAAGATAATCAATTTCTGTGTCACTAAGTTCGCAGTACTTTCTGATTGTTTCAATATCCCGCGCCATTAAAGCAAAGGGTTTTTCTTCTCTACCTTTTCGAGTGCGAAGGTTCTTTACAGCAGTTATTGACACAGCATCGCAGGCAAGATGAAACCCTCCAATTCCCTTAACAGCAACAATTTTAGCATTGAGCAAAAAATACCCTGCTTGCTCTATTGCATTCCTTGACTCACAGATTCGCCTGCCATGACGATCCGTCAAAAACACCTGAGGTCCACACTTCTCACAGCAGTTGGTCTGTGCATGAAACCTTCTGTTTTCAGGATTTTTGTATTCTTCCAGGCATTCCTTACACATTTTAAAACTTCTCATTGTAGTATTTTCTCTATCGTATGGCAGTTTATCAATTATTGTAAAACGTGGACCACAGTCAACACAATTTGTAAAAGGATACCAGAACCTGCGATTTTTTGAATCAATGATTTCATTACGACATTGAGGACATATCGCGATATCAGGTGGTATTTCCGGCTTTTCGATAAGATCCCCGTTACTTTTTGTTATCAGAAAATTTTTCGAATTTTTAACTGAAATATTTCTCACATATACTGATTTGATTCTTGCACTCACAGGAGGTCCTTCTTTGATTTCCTTCAAAAAATTTTCAACATTTTCAATCTTGCCTTCTGCCTCAATAATAAGTCCGGCGATTGTATTTTTTACAAATCCTCTGATATTATGTTTTCTGGCAACACGATAAACAAAAGGTCTGAAACCAACTCCCTGAACCACACCCGTAATAATGATTTCAATCCTTTTCATTGTTTAATACGCGTTTTTCAATGTAGTCAGCAAAAACATCAATATTTTCTCCTGTTTTCCCGGATACAGAAATGATCACAATCT
>DAONMJ010000067.1:0-8698 GCA_035392545.1 bacterium | reverse complement strand
CCCCCCTTTCAGACCACTCTATTCTACCTTATTTTCCATCTACCCTTAATGGGGAGCAGTATAAAATCTCCCCCAACCCCTCTTTTATAAAGAGGGGAGTAGAAGGTGGATTAATAAAGGAAGGAGACCTGACGTGGCGGGGGATTTCAAGAAATCTCCCCCAACCCCTCTTTTATAAAGAGGGGAGTTCAATGAAATGGGAATTTTTGCGGTTTGATAATATTTAAAACGAAATGTTCATCACAGAATCTCAGAAATCACTTCTGGCTCATCAGATTCAAATTCAGCGTTCCGGATTAAACTGAAAAAAACGCCGAGCATTGACAATGCAATCACAAGAGATGAACCTCCGTAACTGAAGAATGGAAGTGTTGTCCCTTTAGGTGGGAGCACCTTCATGGTCACGCCTGCATGAAGAAATACCTGTATCCCGAAGTATATGCTGATTCCAAATGCAAGATATTTACCAAAGGTATCTTTAATTCTTCTGCTGAGCCAGAATCCGGTGAAAATCAATGTTCCAAATAATGCAAGGACAGCGATGCAACCTACAAATCCCAGTTCTTCTCCAATTACTGCAAACACATAATCCTTGTGAGCCTCAGGCAAGAATTCGAGTTTCTGCCTTCCTCTGCCAAGCCCCACCCCCCATAATCCTCCTGAACCTATTGTAATCAATGCCTGGATCACATGATATCCAATTCCAAGTGGATCCTTGTCCGGGTCTAAAAATCCTACTATTCTTTTCCACATGTATGGCTTGCTCTTGATTAAATACCAGATAGCTGGAACAAAAGATAATAGTGCACCAACAACAATCATCCAGTTAATACCCCCAACTATCATAAAAGCCATCGCATAAGCAAAAATCGTGGCAGTGCTGCCAAAATCTGGTTCCTTTAACAGGAGTGCCATCATCAATCCAGTTACGCAGGCAGGAATGATAAATAGTTTTTTGTTTTTCTTCTGCTCTTCGTATCTTGCAAAAAAATTGGCAAGATACACGATTAAGGCGAATTTGGCAAGTTCGGAAGGTTGAAATCTAAAACCGCCAAAACTGATTGCTCTTTTTGCTCCCTTTACTTCTGTCCCAAGAAAAAGCACAAGAACAAGAAGTATCAAAGAAATAATAATCAGTGGCTTTGCCACTTTCCTCAATTTCTCATAATGTAAATTTCTGAAATAAAAAAATAAAATCAACCCAAGAATAAAAAACAGACAGTGTCTTTTAAAATAAAAAAAGGCATCCCCTGTTGTCTGCAAAGCATAGGGAGCGCTTGAACTCAGAACCATTGCGCCACCCAGCATCAAAAGGATCACAGATGCAATAAGGCACCTATAGTAAATTTTTAACCGCAGTCTTGAAGACATTTCCGCGCTCCGCGTAACTGTTAAACATGTCAAATGAAGAACATCCTGGTGAAAGCAAAACAATGTCACCTTGTTTTCCGTACAACATTGACAGGTCCACTGCTTCAATAAAGTTGTTAATTTTCTCCATCTTAATCCCTGTGGACTCGAGTTCATTTCTTATACGGTCTGCTGCTTCTCCTATCAGAAGTATCATTCTTACCCTTGACGTCAGATATTTCTTTAGTGGCTCAAAAGAAATATGTTTATCCTTTCCACCGAGAATCAAAATGATATTGTTGTGTCCCGGAAAACTCTCAAGCGCCCTGCAAACAGCATCAACATTCGTCGCCTTGGAATCATCAATGAATGTTATGCCATTAATTGTTGCAACTGTTTCCATTCTATGGTTGTGGGGTTTGAATTCAACAAGAACCTCGGGAATTATTCCAGGAGGAACGCCAATTATTTCAGCAATTCCAGTCGCAGCCATAACATTTTCCAGATTGTGAATACCGAACAAATGACTTTGTTCAAACTGTTGTAGCGAAAAAACTTTTTCGCCATCATAACAAACAAAACCATTTTCAATATATACGCCTTCAATAACATTCTTGCTTGAAAAATACATTGTTCTGCAGTTTGTTTTTTCTCCAATTTTCCGGCACCAGTGATTTTCATAGTTCAAAATAGCCCAATCGTCCTTTTGTGAATTAGCAAACATTCTACTCTTTGCTCTAACGTATTGGTCAAAGTTATCATAATAATCAAGATGGTCATCAGCAATATTTAAGATTACTCCAATATAAGGCCTGAAGTATTCAATGTATTCTAATTGAAAACTGCTGACTTCAAGAACAATCCAGGTGTCGTCACGTATATTTTCAATTTCACCAATGAAACTATTACCTATATTGCCACAGGTAACATGGGGCATAGCTGCCTTGTTCAACAACAGGTCCGTAAAAGCAACAGTTGTGGTTTTTCCATTGGTCCCAGTAATAGCAATGATTTTTTTTGAAGGAGAGAGGCAATAAGCAATTTCTATTTCGCTCAAAATTTTTTTGTTGATTCTTTTAGCCCATTGTATGGGTTGCGCATCAAGACCAACGCCTGGACTCGGGATAATAGTATCTGCCCATTCAACAAATTCAATGGAATGTGCACCTGTTTCAACAGTAATACCGAGATTTACAAGTTCATTTTTCTTTTCCTCAATTTCAGGGTTGTTTTTAATCTCAGTCACACGAACATTTGCGCCTGATCTGGCAAGAGTCACGGCTGAATCAAAACCGGTTTCACCAAGGCCGATGATAAGAAAATTCTTTCCTTTAATGTCCATCATCTAATTTTCAGTGTCACAAGGGTAAATAAAGCAAAAATAATTGCCACAATCCAGAACCGCACCACAACCTGAGATTCCTTCCATCCAAGCAATTCAAAGTGATGGTGGATTGGTGTCATCAAAAAAACTCTTTTACCTCTTGATTTAAAACTTATCACCTGAATCACAACTGAAAGTGCTTCAATAACAAATACACCCCCAACAATAATAAGAGAAACTTCCTGTTTACTGATGATTGCAAGTAATCCAACAACTCCGCCTAAAGGCAAGGAACCTGTATCCCCCATAAAAATTTCAGCAGGATGACAGTTATACCACAAAAACCCCAGTATCGCCCCAACCAGAGATCCGCAAAAAACAGTTGCTTCACCCACTCCCTGAACAAAAGGAAGGTTTAAGTATTTCGCAAAAATTGCGTTTCCCACTGTATAAACAATAAAACCAAAAGCAACCGCCGTCATAAGAATCGTTCCAGCAGCGAGCCCATCGAGACCGTCAGTAAGATTCACAGCATTAGAAGTTGCCACAATAATGAATGTTATGAGCAAGATACAGTAAGGACCCAGGTCAAACCAGATGTTTTTGAAAAATGGCACATACAAACGACTTGAAAAATTCAACGCAGGGTGATAATAAAGAACAAGCCCGACGATAAATCCGATTGAAACCTGCCATATAATTTTTACTCGCGGCCTTACTCCTTTTGGATTCATCTTTGTCAGTTTCAGATAATCGTCAATGAAACCAACAAGTCCCAGCCAGCAAAGAGTTAGAATCAACAGTAGCACATAAATATTTCTTAAATCCGCCCATAGAAAATTTGAAATAAGCATGCTCCACAGAATCAGCAAACCACCCATGGTTGGCGTTTTTTCCTTATTCTGGTGAAATTCCAGCATTTTTGGATGAGATAGATGCTTCACCTTGCGAATGAATGAAGGAAACAAAAAAAGGCATATAAATAGAGATGTCAGTGAAGCGCAAACTGTCCTTACAGTGATATAACGAAAGACATTGTAAGGAGAAAAAATTTCAGTTATGTATGGAACCAAAAAATGGAACATATCAGTCCCCCGTTTTTCCAGTAAGATGTTGAACTATAATGTCCAGTTTATTTATCCTTGAACCTTTTACCATTATTGCATCGCCCGGATTAACAAAATTGCACACATATTCTGCCATATCCTGAATGCTTTCAAAATGCTTGCTGATATTGTTTGATAAAGCAGAGATAACTCTTGCATCTTCGCCAATTGTGAACACGGCATCAAAATTCAATTTCTTTATAAGTTCAGCGATTCTTCTGTGATAAAATTTGCTCCATTTACCAAGTTCTGCCATACAACCAACCACAACAAGTTTTCTTTTCGCTTTTTGTTTTGCGAAGTATTGAAGGGCAACTGTCATCGAACCAGGGTTTGCGTTGTAACTTTCGTCGAATATTCTCACACTGGCTGCATTTTTCACCAGTCCCCTTCCACCAATGAGAACAAAATCATAGACCAGTTTTGGCAATAAGTCACGAGGAACACCAAAATAATCAGCAATAAGAATTGAAAAGAGTGATGGATATGCAATTGCGCCATTCCACGATTTTATTTTGAAATCAATATGTTCCCATTGTTTAATTCTGAGTGTAAACTGGTCCTGTTGATACCCGGTAATAATTCCCTGGAAATCATTTGCAGGATGCAAACCAGCGTACACAGGGCGAAACAGAAGTTTTTTATTGAAAATATCAGAAAAATTTACGTCCCCATTAATGAAGGCAATACCATCGGAACGAATATGATTGAGTATTTCTGCTTTTGTTCTGGCAAGATCTTTTCTGTTTTTGAAAAATCCCAGATGGGCGTAACCTATGGATGTAATAATAACAATGTCTGGCTGAAGAATCCTGCCCAGATAATCCAGTTGACCGTATCCGTTCATCCCGAGTTCAAAAATGCCTGCTTCTGTGTTTTTTGTCATCGTCATGATACTCAAAGGAAGTCCTATTTCATTATTAAAATTTCCCTGGTTTTTGCATACATTGAACCGACTCGAAAGAAGATGCGCACACATTTCCTTGGTTGTTGTTTTTCCATCGCTACCTGTAATTCCGATGACAGGACACAAGAATTTTCTTCTATAATTTCTGGCAACATCACCCAGGGCTTTCAGGGTATCTGAAACCAGAATCTGGGCAATATCAACAGGAATTTTTTTCTCAACAATGACACCTTTTGCGCCTGCCTTAATAACATCAGGAATAAAATCATGTCCGTCAAAATTTTTTCCCTTCAAAGCAACAAAAAGACAACCGCAGGAACACGTTCTTGAATCGGTGCTGATGCTGTTAAAAACAATGTCATCATTTTTAGAAAAACAAGATCCGCCCGTCCACTTCACAATCTCATCAAGTGTAATAGGTTCCATGTAATATTATTTTTTTCTCTTCAGTATTTCCAGCGCGACCTTTCTGTCGTCAAATGGATGAAAAACACTTTTGATAATCTGGTATTGCTCGTGTCCTTTACCAGCAATAACAACCCAGTCATTTTCCTCTGCTTCGGAGAGCGCTGTCTCTATGGCAGCCCGCCTGTCCGGAACAAGTTTGCATTTTCTTTTTCTCCAGAATGGAATTCCGCGATAAATGTCTGATATGATTGCTTCAGGGGATTCGTTGCGCGGATTGTCGCTGGTTATGTAAACCCTGTCAGCCATTTTAGCGGCAATCTTTCCCATCAATGGCCGTTTGCTTTTATCTCTATTTCCACCGCATCCAAAAACAAGAAGAATCCTCCGTGGATTCAAATGTCGTATTGTCTTCAAAAGTTCTTCAAGAGCATGATGAGTGTGAGCATAATCAACGACAACTGTAAATGGCTGTCCTGCATCAATAAATTCCATTCTTCCAGGTATGCAATGCAAACTCTCTAACCCATTCGAAATAGTATCAAGATCAATGCCAAATGAACTGCTGGTGGCAATCGCGGCAAGACAGTTGTAAAGATTACTGATGCCAAGGAGTCGTGTAAACAGTTTTTTCCCTTTCACAGTAAAACTGGTACCAGACCTGTCAAAATGAAATTGTTCAGGATAAAAATCGGCTTTTTTTGACAAACCAAAGGTAACAATATTCAGTTTGTTTTCCGACGCCACACTGATAAAGTTTTTCGCAAACGCGTCGTCAATATTAATAATTGCATATTTATTCTTTTTCTGACTGCCTGGCAGGTAATGCGAGAAAAACTTCAATTTTGCAGTAAGATAATTGGAAAATTTTTTGTGATAATCAAGATGTTCGTGCCCTGAAATATTTGTAAAAATTCCAGCGTCAAAATCAATGCATTCGACCCTGCCCTGTTCAAGAGCATGAGATGACACTTCCAATACCGCGTGAGTTAATTGATGCTCAAGCATCTCTGCAAGCAATAGTTGAATGTCTATTGATTCAGGCGTAGTGTTTGTTGAAGGAACAATTCTCTGCCCTATCTCATACTGAATCGTTCCAATGAGACCAGTTTTTAATGAAGCCACCTCAAAAATTTTCTTGAGAATCACAGAAGTACTTGTTTTTCCTTTGGTACCAGTAATTCCAACAATTGTCATTTTTTTTGAAGGATTGCCGTAATAAACTGCAGACATCTCAGCAAGCGCCCTGCGGCTGTTGTTAACAACTACCATACCAACACCAGAAGGAAGGAGTAAGTCCTTTTTTTCTGTGACTATTATGCTGGCTCCTCGTGATATTGCATCCTGGACAAACGCATTCCCATCAGAAGTGCTTCCGCAAATTGCAACAAAAATCCCACCAGGAATTACTTTTCGCGAGTCATAAAATATCCCGGATATTTCTTTGTTCAAAATATCCTGGGGTTTGACAAGTTTTGCGTTTTTAATCAGTTCTTTTGCTTTCATTTTCATCCATCCTTCTCATTGCAATACTTGCTGCCTGAGGTGGAATTCCCATATACTGCACAACACGCCATGCTATCTCCTTAAACACAGGGGCTGCAACAGCACCTCCGTAATAGGCACCTTTCGGTTCATCAACATTTACAAGAATAGCAACTTTCGGATTTTCCAGTGGCAAGAATCCAATAAACGAAGCGACAAATTTTGAGTGAGAATATCTTCCATTTTCAAATTTCTGTGCTGTACCGGTTTTCCCACAAATGGTATAACCAGGTATGTGCGCCTTCAGCGCAGTACCTTCCTCGCTCACAACTCTTGCAAGAATTGAATTAAGCGTGGAGACAGTGGTGCTGGAAATTACCGATTCCTTTTCAAAAGATTGCGCGGTCAAGCGATCAGGAGGGTCAATTTTTTTCAGGATATGAGGTTGAATAAGATATCCTCCATTGGCAAAAACAGATATCGCCCTGATTGCCTGCAAACAGGTGACTCCAACTTCCTGACCTATTGGTATCGCTGTAATTGAATAATCAGACCATCTTTCTACAGGTCTAAGAATGCCGCGTATTTCACCCGGCAAATCTATGCCAGTCGGTTCTCCGAAATGAAATTTCTTAATATACTGATAAAGCGTATCTTCACCAATTTTTAAAGCCAGTTTTACAGTTCCAATATTGCTTGACTTAATGATAATGTGCTGAAAATCAAGTGGCCCATAAGGATGCGAGTCGTGAAGTATATGACCACGTATGAACCATTTGCCACCCTCGCAATTGAAAACATCGTTGATATTAACCTTTTTTTCTTCAAGAACAGCAGCAGCCGTAACAATTTTGAAGATAGACCCTGGTTCAAACAGATCAGTCACTGCATAATTTTTTCTGTATTCAGCAGGAAATTTTCCTGGTGTGTTTGGGTCGAAATTCGGTCTGTTTGCCATCGCGAGAATTTCCCCTGTATGGGGATCTGCAACAATAACACTGATTTTTCTAGGATTACTTGTTTCCCAGCAATTTGTGATTTCTTCTTCAACAATTTGCTGAATACGAGAATCTATCGTCAAATAGATATCCTTTCCGTTTACTGGACGGCTGGTTGTTTTGCTTAATGAACTGAGATAATTGCCTCTACCATCACGCAAAATTGTGACGATTCCGGTATCTCCTGCAAGAATGTCATCGTACTGAAGTTCAATTCCTTCAATCCCCTTCCCATCGATGTTCACAAAACCAAGAACATGACATGCAAGCACTCCATTAGGGTAAATCCGCTTGTAATCATCTTCAAAAACAATACCCTTCAACCTTTCTTTTTCAATCGCAGTGTATTCTTCAACTGTAAGTTTTCTTTTAATTTGCGGGTATTTCTCTCTAAATTTCTTTTCAATGTCCCTGACAGGCATTTTCAAAATCGTGGAAAGAACCTTTATCGTTTGTTCCTTATTTTCTACATGTCGAGTATCAACGTACAGTGTCTTCACAGGTACATCCATTGCAAGAATATTACCATTTCTGTCATATATCGTGCCCCTCTGGGCAGGTAATATCTTGCCTACATACTGTCTTGCATCTGCCAGTGTGGAATATTTTTCGTACATGAAAATTTGAAGATACACCAGCCGTCCCGCAAGAAAACAAAAACAAAGAAACAGAAATATTTCAACAAACCTCTGTCTTTTTATAAATCTATCAATTCTGTTTATGTTCCTCTGCGTACGCATTGTTTCCGTTTCCATTTTTTAACTGCGTTTCAATGTTCGTAATATCAACAATTCTCCACTGGGCAGGAATTTCAAGAGAAAGATTCATTTTCGCTGCACGTTGCTTCACTTTTTCAAGGGACAGTTCTTTAAGAATCTGACTGCGATAATACTGATTCCAGTTTTGCAACTGCTGATATTGTTTTTCAAGTTTAGAAACTTTGTATCCAAGAGCAATTACATTACAGTAAATAATCAGATAACAAAAAACAAAAACAGATATAAGGGCAACATTTGAAACCCAGTGAGGCAACATTCTTCTTTTTTTCAAAATAACACCTCCGCTGCTCTTAACTTTGCACTGCGCGCGCTCTTATTGATGGATTTTTCTATTTCATCAGGAA
>DAONMJ010000066.1:0-8809 GCA_035392545.1 bacterium | reverse complement strand
TTGTAAAATTGTATCTTCCTGATACACAGGGAGTGTTTGACCTTGCTCATCTTGTTTCTGGAGACATAATCTTTACTGAGTTTTACGATGATATCAATTTCGTACAGCACCTTTTAAATTTATCTTTGCATGCGTACGTTTCAGCCACCACTTATATGAAAGAATGCATTGGTGAACCAATGAAATCAGGATTCCATGGAGAAATTTATATGGCATGCTGTGGGGTAAGAAGTTGTGAAGATACAACGACCCTTCTTTCTCCTGAAATTTACAAGTCAGTATATCCATATTTCAATAGGTCCCTTGAACAATTTAATGGATTTGTTCATTTTTGTGGAAGTGGTGCTCATCTTCTTCAGTATTTTTTAAATTGTGATTACGTGAAAATTATTAATTTCGGTAACCCTGAGCGTTTTGACTGGAATGAAACAATAAAATTATTCGTAAAATATGGTAAGACCTATTATGGCACTGTAAAAAGATTTGATGGAGAAGCATTACCTGATTATTTCGAAAGGGTGCTCGAGCCACTTGAAAGAAAAAGTAACCTGATGTTTGTTCCACAACTTCTACCTGGAGAAGAGCCAGAACAGGCGATTGAAATCTGGTATAATGTACAGAACAAAAAATTTTATAAACAGAAAGGAGCACAATGAATTTCAGAGAAAGATTTATTGCATCTCTTGATTTTTCAAAACCGGATAAGGTCTGCTTTATTCCAGGTGGACCAAGGGAATCAACATTCAAACGATGGCACTCTGAAGGACTTCCTGAAAACACGGATTATATGGAAGTTTTATGTTCCATCATAGGGATTCCATACGAAAAACAGGGTTCTTCAAAATACATCAGTGTTTCATTCAGGATGAATCCGATGTTTGAAGAAAAAATCCTTCAGCATAAAGATGGCCATTACATTGTTCAGGACTGGATGGGTGCAATTGTTGAAATTTCTGATAAGTACGATTTATCTTATCTGCGCGCTGCAAAGGACTTTGTTACAAGAAAGTGGTACAAGTTTCCTGTTGAGACAAGAACAGATTGGCTGGAGATGAAAAAAAGATATGACCCTGATGACCCGATGAGGTTTCCTGAAAATTTTGATGAACTTGCCTTGGCAAACAAAAATAGAACCTGGCTTCAATCACTGGGTTTTGCAGGTCCATTCTGGCAATTGAGGGATTGGTGCGGTTTTGAAGGATTGTGTATGCTGATGGTTGAAGATCCGGAATTTGTTGAAGAAATGGCTGAATTCTGGAAGGATTTTGTGCTTGCTGTAATGGAGAAATTTTTTGCAAAGGCAACCTGCGACCATTTGCTGATCAGTGAGGATATGGCATATAAAGAAAAAAGTATGATTTCTCCAGCAATGGCAAAAAAATTTCTTGCACCGTGCTGGAAGGCATGGAGTGAAAGAGCGCAAAAAGCAGGATGCAAAATTATTGAGGTTGACTCTGATGGATATATTGGCCAGTTGATACCTGTCTGGATTGAGTCAGGTATCAATGTGTGTTCACCTATTGAAATTGCAGCAGGAAACAATCTTGTTGAGTACAGGAAAAAGTTTGGCAAAAATATGGCATATAGAGGTGGTATTGATAAAAGGGCAATTGCAAAAGGTGGTAAATACCTTGAAGAAGCAATGGCGTTTGTTCCATTTTTGCTTGAAGAGGGTGGTTATATTCCAGGTTGCGACCACGGCGTGCCGCCTGATATTTCATGGCAGAATTTCATTGAATACGCAAGGATGCTTGCAGGAATGACAGGCTGGCTATAAAAAGTACAGAAACATGGGCAAAAAAACCTTGCTGATTTTAATCAGTTTATTTGGTCTTGCTTACGGTTTTGTCCCACATATTACTGAAGAAACACGCAATTTTTACAAAAGCAAAGATGCTGTTGTTATTGCTGAAAATAAAGAAGCAAAAATTCCGGTTATTATCTCTCCGGATGCTGACCAGCAGATTAAAGAATCAGCCCAGGAACTTGCAATATACCTTGAAAAAATCACTGGCGCCAGATTTGGAATAAAAACATCTACGAGTGGTCCTGGAATTTTTGTTGGAACAATAGAACAGTTTCCAACACCTTCAGCGGTGCAGGGACTCAAGATTTACGAGCAGTTTGATGGAAAGGAAGCATACGCAATAAGGACTGAAGATAGAAGCATCAAACTTCTTGGAGCGACCTCAATGGGAGTTTCGTACGCTGTAAGCAGATTTCTTGAATTGATTGGCTGCAGATTTTTCTTTCAGAGCCCTGCGTGGACTGTGGTACCAAAAATTTCAAAACTTACATTCAATCTTAATGAAACCGATAGGCCAGAAGTACTTTCAAGATATCTTGGATATCCTTTGTCAACGAGTTTTGAAAAAGATGATCCGGATGCAGGAAAGTTTCTCAGGGACTGGTGGAGATATAACAGGACTGGCAAATCTCTGAAGACATCAGTTGGTCACTGCTGGGCCGAGATTATCAGGCGGTTTAAAAAAGAATTTGAAGAGCATCCAGAATATCTTGCGATGGTGGATGGAAAAAGAAAAGGGAATCAATTATGTGTTTCAAATCCAGGAGTTATCAATCTCGCAATCAAATATGTTCAGGAATATTTTGACAAACATCCTGATGTAGATATGGTAGGTGTGGGTCCTGATGATGGCGGAAACTGGTGTACATGTGATGAATGTGCAAAAAGGTGGAAAAATCCAGGTGACATGGCATTTTATCTTGCAAACGAAGTGGCAAAGGCATTACAAAAAAGCCATCCAGGAAAGATGGTCGGGATTTATGCTTATAACTGGCACTGTGATCCACCGGATTTTCAACTTGAACCTAATGTTTATGTTGAACTGACAACAGCGCTGCTATTGAACACAAAATATGGATTTGACGAATTGTTGAAATTATGGCCCAAAAGAGCAAAGTACTTTGGTCTTTATGACTACTGGGCTGTATATGATTGGATCAGGGACAGGCTTCCGTCAGGTCGTACTGGTAACACTCGGTATGTGGCAGAAAAACTGCCTTATTATATGCAATACGGTATATGCAATCTTTCTGCTGAAAGTGGAAATAGTTGGGGCAGTCATGGACTGGGATATTATCTTGCTGTAAGAGTCTTATGGAATTCAAAAACAGATGTTGAGGCATTGAAACAGGATTTTTACGATAAAGCGTTTGGACCAGCAGCAGGGATTATGAAAAGATATTATGAAAGGATAGACCTTGCCAGTAAACCTTTGATAGGGCCCACATTTTATCGCATGTGCATTGATGACCTCCTTGAAGCTGAAAAGGTGGTTAAACAATATCCTGAGATACTGGCAAGAATTGAACAATTGAAGCAATACCATGTATTTCTTTATCTTCGCAGAAAAACGTATGACGAAAGAGAATTAACCACTGAAGAAAGAAAAAAGTGGGCTTTTGAGATGTTGAAATGGAATTACAGAATGCGAAATACGTACATGACCTTCTGGAGTTTTTTTGCGGACCAGACGAGACGTCAACTATCTCAGGAATTTAATGAACCATCGTGGTGGTGGTGGAAGATGTGGAGTCAGCAAAAGCAGGATGAAATCCCTTACAGGATAAAAGAACCAATGACACCCGAAGAGACAAACCGATGGCTTGAAGTTGCAAAAAAGGACTATGGAGAGGCTACGGCTTTTGAAGAAGTTTCATTCAGCAAGAAACTTGTTGCTCCTTTGTGGGAGACACCAGAGAAAAAAACGGGCCAGAATATTTTCATGAGTCAAGGCGGATTTTATATTGCCCTTGCCAGTATCAAGGGAGAACCACTTCAGTTAACAATCACGCACGGCACCATTTACAAAAGTTTTCCAGATGGAAAGTACACCCTTTATGATACAGACGGAAAAATTATTTCAGAGGCAATTGTGGGATATGGGGAAAATCATTTAGTATTGAAGGTTCCAGAACCAGGAATTTATACTTTAAAATATGATGACTTTGCTGCTGGATGCATACTTGTTCCTTCAGAAGAAACAAGAACGGCATTTATTCTTACCAGAGGCGATGCTTTCAATCTCTACAACCATAATTACCTGTATTTCTATGTACCTAAGGGTACAAAGGAAATCAGATTTTATGCTTTAAGGTCATGGCCTGTTGGCATATGTCAGCCTGATGGGCAATGGGTCGGTGAGGAAAAACCAATCTATCATCATCCACGTTCTATCAAGGCAGATGGCTCATACAGGAAAATTGTTGTACCTGAAGGAATGGATGGAAAGGTATGGAAGTGTGTTGATTTCCTTTCAGGAACATTTTATTTCTTTAACATCCCAAATCTTTTGTTTGTGAGAGAAACAGATGTCATTGTGCCAGAAGATGTGGCGAAAAAGGATAACTTGAAATGGGGCTTGAAAAATGAGTGAAAAAAGACCTAATGTATTGTGGATTATGACAGACCAGTTAAGGGCAGATTGTCTGGGATTTATGGGAAATCCTGTAGTTCAGACCCCAAATCTTGACATGCTTGCCAGCCAGAGTGTTGTATTCACGAATGCTTTTTGCCAGAGTCCTGCCTGTACGGCATCAAGGGCAAGTTTGTTTACCGGAAGATACCCCCCTACCGTAAGAGTACGAGGGATGGGAATTCTACCACCAACTGAAACAACAATCACTGAAGTTTTAAGAAGGCATGGCTACCATACTGCTGCATCAGGAAAAATTCATCTTACCCCTGAGCAGTACACAAAATATCAATTAAAATCTGACGTTCCTATTATTGACTGGAAAAAGTTTGCAGCGGATGCACTGATAGACAATATTCCGCAGGATAGTGTGAAAGAAAATTATGGATTTGAGCATTATGTTGGTTGCGAGGATATTTTACTTGGGAATTTTTACAAATGGCTTGATGAAAATTATCCTGAACTTTCTGGTAAAAAGCCAGTACCATTGTTTGAAGAAGGACCACGAGACCTTTGGGTTTCACCCTATCCTTCTGAGGCGCATCCTACAACGTTCATCACAAACAATGCAGAAGCATTCATACGATTACTGAAAAACAAAGAGCCATGGTTTGTTTTTTGTTCCTTTATCGCCCCACACCATCCATTCCAAGCTCCTTCTGACCAGATTGCCAGGTACGATGAAAAAGACATACCCTTGCCAGAAGAAAAAGGAGGAGTTGATGCCTCGTTCATACCAGAACCTGCAAAGAGCGCAATTGGTGAAATGACGAGATATAACAAAGATATTCAACGAAGAATCATATTGCATTATTTTGCAAGTATCAGTTTAATTGACGATTGCGTTGGAAGATTGATAAACCTGCTTAAAAGTATTGGACA
This sequence comes from bacterium, assembly GCA_035392545.1. Taxonomy (GTDB): domain Bacteria; phylum Ratteibacteria; class UBA8468; order B48-G9; family DTJG01; genus DTJG01. The sequence continues at coordinate 3,488 of DAONMJ010000066.1, read as the reverse complement.
ATTTGATAATACGCTTATTATTTTTACAGCAGACCATGGTGAATTCCTTGGGAATCACACGCTTTTACGGAAACCATCCCTACATTATGATGAGACATTAAGGGTACCACTGTTAATAAAATTGCCAGGTAATTGCAAAGGAAAAGTGATTGACGGACTGATTGAACTTGTTGATGTATTTCCGACGATACTTGGTTTTTTACAGATACCTTCCAGTCCAGGGGTTCAGGGTATTGATTGGTCAACCAGTATTCTTGAGGGAAGTTTTTCTGGCAGGGAAGATATCTATGCGGATATGTACCATCTCAGACCTCTGTTTGGAGAACTGGTAGGTCCTTATACTTCTGTCATGACCTTAAGGACTTCAGAATGGAAACTCAATATCTATCCTGAAGCAGGAATTCAATATGGTCAATTGTTCAACCTGAAAGAAGATCCTGATGAATCAAATAATCTCTATGGCAATCCTTTGTACAGAAGTATTAAGGAAGAAATGCTGTGGCAACTTGTGAGACGGCGTTTTCTAATGGCTGATCCTTTACCCCTGTGGCTTACCCAGTTTTGACGATGCTATTTTTTAAAATATACAAGATGGAAAATATTTCCTAATAATTGTTTGCCTGGTTGTTTTGTGTTGATACCTGCAGAATTAAGCCCATAGGCGTTTTATGGTGCACTTGACAAAAAAATTTATGGCATTATAATAATAACGCAGGATATAGAACGATTTATTAATAACGGTGTATTCATGGGCAATCGTGTAATAGTTCGCTTGAAATTTGAAAATAAAAAATCAACACAAAGGAGGTGAGGAAGATGGAGAAAAAGGAATTGTATGTGTTGGGAAACATTCAAGAACAGAGGAGGTGTGAAATGAAAAAGAAAGGATTTACGCTGATTGAACTGCTGGTTGTGATTGCAATCATCGCGATACTTGCAGCGATGCTACTACCTGCATTGAGCAAGGCAAGGGAAAGAGCAAGGGCAGCAGTATGTATGAGCAACTTAAAACAGTTAGGATTGGCTCTTCATATGTACAGACAGGACTGGGAGAGGTTTCCTGCTGGATGGATTTTCTCGGATCTTGCCATAGCCACTGAAATGTTCGAATACATGAAAACTCCAGAAATTTTACAATGTCCGACCCATAGAACAGGCGGGGCTACTTTCACTTATAATGGGAAGACTTACAGGCGGAGTTACGGACAGAACTATAATATGATTAGTGGAGGAGAGGTTGGAGTTTATGGCGGCACAAGTTTAAATGGGGGTCCTGACCCTTCTGGGACTATTTATTTTGCTGATTGGAATGGGGACAACTATGGTTTGTACATCCCTTGTTCAACCCATGCAACAACCCAGCCAGGAGATATTGATTTCAGGCACAATGATGCTGCAAACTGTCTGATGGTTGATGGTCACGTCAAATCTTACAGAAAAGTTGAACTGATTCCTTATTTTCCTTCAGATATTGTTCCGGGTGGTGGGGCTCCTGCTGGCACCTATGGAAAAGGACCGCTTACTTACCACAGGAATGATTGAAAAAAAGACAGGAGGACAAAAAATGAAAAAGAAAAAAACAGGTTTCACGCTTATTGAACTGCTTGTGGTTATAGCAATAATAGCCATATTAGCGGCAATGTTACTGCCAACGCTTGAAAGAGCGCGTGCGCAGGCGAGAATGGCTGTTTGTTTGAGTAACCTCAAGCAAATAGGGCTTGCTGTGCATCTGTATGTTGAAGACAACAATGGTTATTTCTGGGGTCCCACAGTGTGGGCTAACACGAGTACTTGGGGTACAAGGGATACCACAATGCCTCTTTATGTACTTCTTCAGCAGGGCTACATCAAAGGAACAATGACATATGATGCAAGTAATAGATTGAGGGGAGCCAGTGGAATTCCGTGCTGTCCTGATGTAAAACAGGTAACAAGAAATTATTATTATCCTGCTGACTATGGTTATAACTATTATCTGGGACAGAATACAGCGCCTTTCTATCAAAAACTTGCAAGGGTGAGAAATCCATCAAGAACACTTTTATTCTTTGAAAGTAGTTACGGATACAGGCATGCAAAAGCGGATGTATGGGGTAACACAGTGGTTAACGAGTCATATGGCAGACATCAGGATTTGCCCATATTGAATGCATTATTTGTAGATGGTTCTGCAAAGGGTTTGACGTATGCCGAATTCATGAGTGGTGGACCCAACACAGATGCTGAATTAAAATTTTGAGTGAAGTTTTCCTATACAACAGGTTAAACGATGATTGAATTTAACCTGTTGTATTTTTTCTGTCAGCGCTTTGTTTGACTTTTACCTATTGAATGGTGTATTATTATGCTATCAGGAGGGAATATGTTCAGTGGATCAATCGTCGCAATTGTTACACCTTTCAAAAATGGTAAATTTGACAGGGAAAGTTTTAAAAAACTGATTGAGTTTCAGATTTCTGGTGGTACTGATGGCATTGTGCCTGTTGGTTGCACTGGTGAGGCAGCAACCCTGACGCATGATGAACACAAAGAAGTAATTGATTTTACCCTTGAAATTGTAAACAGGCAAGTTAAGGTTATAGCAGGAACTGGTTCTAATTCAACTGCTGAGGCGCTTGAATTGACGAAATTTGCAAAAAACGCTGGTTGTGACGGTGCCTTGATTATTACCCCTTATTACAATAAACCAACACCTGATGGTCTCTATAAACATTATAGAACAATTGCAGAAGAGGTTGATATACCGATTTTGCTTTATAATGTACCCTCAAGAACAGGAATTTCTATTCTTCCAGAAACAGTGGCGCGACTGGCAGAGTTAAAAAATATCGTTGGGATAAAGGAAGCAAGCGGAAGTCTGGACCAGGTGAGCAAAATTATCTCTCTTTGTGGAGAGAATTTTGATGTTCTTTCTGGGGACGATTCAATGACAATTCCTATCATGGCAGTTGGCGGAAAAGGAGTGATTTCAGTGGCTGCCAATATCATACCATCTCAGGTAAGCCAGATGGTCCATGCTGCACTTTCAGGAAACTGGAAAGAGGCACAGAAAATGCATATTAAACTGTTTGACATATTCAAAGCGCTTTTCATAGAAACCAATCCAATTCCTGTGAAGACCTGTCTTTCCCTGATGGAAAAAATAGAACTTGAACTCAGGATGCCTCTTACTCCACCTTCACAGGAAAACAAAAAGAAACTGGAAAGCATTTTAAAGCAATACGGGTTGATTTAAACATGATATTCAGACACAGAAAAAAATACATCCCGATAACACCTAAAGAAACACCAGACATAAAAAAGGACCTGTGGCAGAAATGCCCTGATTGTAACAAACTTATTTATGAAGGCAGGTTAAAAGAGAATTTTAAGATATGTCCCCACTGTAATTATCACTTCAGGTTAACAGTAAAAGAATGGATTGATTTGATTACTGAACCAGATACATTTGAGGAACTTGATGCAGATATGATTTCTGTTGACCCTCT
>DAONMJ010000065.1:0-8940 GCA_035392545.1 bacterium | reverse complement strand
GGCTATAGAATATTTGAAATTGACTTCTGCCCTTTTTTGAAAGAACACGATGAGATGATGAATCAGAAGACGATATTAAGGTGGTACAGAGAAATACCGCTGATGATAAAAAAAGTTTTCAATGACATTCAGGTGTTTCCAAAAATTATGAACCTGGATTATGGACTTGATTTTCAGATAAAAATGGTTGAATCTGCAATCAGTGGAAGCGCGGACGGAGTAGTTATTGCAAATAGAATTTATAAAAGCGACTATAGTTGCGCTCATGGTGGTATTGAACTTAGAGAGAGGAATCTTGCTCAAATACAGACGGTACATCGTCTTTATCCTGCCTTCAGCATTTCAGGAACAGGCGGTATTTACACAGGGAAACATATGATTGAATACCTTGATGCAGGCTGTGAAAATGTTCAGATTCTCAGTTATCTTATGGGAAAGGTGAATAAACCATTTCTCAAAAAAGGCAATAGATTCCAGCAGGTCTTCTATCAGATGATGTTTGACAGAGACAATGGTTACCTTTTCTATCTTATCAAACGAAAGAAAAAACATGAAAATCGTTGAAAATGGTATTGCGCTATGTAATATCCATATCCCGGAAACGCCATACCCTGTTGAAATATATGCCGCAAAACAACTTCAAACATACCTGAAAAAGATTTCTGGCGCATCACTCAACATTGTTAAAGGGTTTCCTGAACATGGACCTGCGATTTGCATTGCTGAAAAAAGCCATACCGAGTTTGATGAAACAAAAACAATGGTTCCTGAATCTGTAATGAAACTGGTTAATAAACAACGATTGTTTTTCGTTGGTGGAGACAGGCGCGGTACGCTCTGTTGCATCTATGATTTTCTCAACAGAGAACTTGGCTGCGTTTTTGCTCAACCAGACATTGAGTATATCCCGGAAAGAACCACGATTGATGTCTCAGAAGAATTTTTTTATCACCAGCCATTTATGAAAAGTAGGTATATTATTGGTAATGGCGATGAAAAGATGCGTCAATGGTGCGCAAAAATTTGTTTGAGTCATTCTGTGCCACCCCAGGTAAATAAAACTCCTGAATTTCAGGGTGAAAGAGAACTTTTTCAGGAAGAATTTGAAAAAATCTGGGCGTACAAAGCAGTTGAAATACAGGGTGAATCAGGCATATCCATAGGCGGACATGCATGTGAATCCATTATGCCACCGAGCAAGTATTTTCAGGAGCATCCTGAATACTTTGCATATAACCCTTCACAAAAACCAGATGCATTACATAAGATGAAAGATGGCAGGGATTCTTTTGGTATATGCTGGACACATCCTGAAGTAAAAAAAATTTTTGTTGAGTATTTTTTGAATTTTTTCAGAAAACACCCCTATATCAAACGGTTCACATTTTTCCCGAATGATGGACAACCGCCATGTTTCTGCGAACATTGCAGAAAACAGGAAGAACCATGGCAGGGAATCACAACACGCCAATTGCAGTACACAAAAAACTATGTTCTTTTTGCAGCAGAAATTGCAAAAGCAGTGGCAAAAGAATTTCCTGATGTCAGAATTGAAGTGGGAAGTTACAATGGTCATACAGAACTTCCTGATGACTTTGATGCTGAACTTCCGCCAAACCTGGATGTACTTTTCTGTATCTTTGAAAGAAAATGGGATAGAGCCCTTGATGACCCGCCAACAGACGAAGAATTGAGGAAAACCCTTGCAGAAACAACTGTTTCAACATATGAAAAAGATGCAAAAAAGTACACAATATATCCTGAAATTTTCAAAAAATGGAGAAAACACATCAAAGGTATGTTCAGATATTACGATTATCTGACAAGTACATTGGGCTCAATGGGGATGCTGTTTCCTGTGAGCAAGGGTACTGTGAGAACCATAAGATTCTTGAAGCAACAGGGATTTGATGGTTATGGCTCTCAATGGTTCGATTCGCCTGTTATCTGGGCATCGTATGGACTGTCTCTCTATGTTGCAAGCCGTGCTTCGTGGGATGAAAGCAAAACATGGGAACAACTTGCAAAAGAATACTGTCTTGCACTTTATCAGGAAGCAGCAACACCAATGTTTGAATACTATGAAACACTTGAAAATTCTGCAAGAAACGTAAGGTTTGGAATGGGAATCCCAGAAATATTGCAGGTTTTTGATGATACTACTTACAAAAGATGCAAAGAAAAGCTCAACAACGCGATGAACCTTGCAAAATCAGGGAAAATAAAGAAAAGAATCAAAGAGCAAAAGATTCTTCTTGAATTCGGACATCTATTCTGGCAAACACGGGAAATAGAGAAAAAAATTGAATCTGCCTTGAAGCAGGACAATATTGATGCCTGTTTTACTCTTGTTGCTCAGCATGCGAAAATCGATGATAGAATTCAGAAACTGTTTAATGCTCCACTGCTTTCGACATATAAACAATGGCGGGGCATTTTATACAGACATATCCTTGGATCAACTGATGACAGGCGCGGACTTGTTCATGTAATAAAACTGCTGAAGGATGCCACAAATGCCAGATTTCATCACCTCTGGTATAAGGATTAATTATTGTGGAATAATATCATCATCGCTGATAATGCCAAGGTCAAATGCAATTTTCAATGCATACATTGAATGTATCCAGCCAATAGGCCATTTTGCACATCTGAATGATGCCTTGATAAATTTTGCGACCCTGTCCATATACGACCTGTCGCCTATCATATAGTATGCATAAGCAGCAGGATTGATGTCGCTAACACGATGGTATACAAATGGTGTCATATATTCATTTGACAGCCGCCATTCTAACTGACTTAGCATAAAATTTTTCACCTCGTCGTCTTTTGTAATGTTCCAGTACCAGAACATTCCTTCCCAGGTTGCATAATCACCATATCTGACAAGTTTTAATGGCATTGAATGTGGTTTTGGAGCAAACATTTTCCCGTATTTTTTTACCTGCTCCATCAGATTTTTTTTGATAATTTTTTCACATGCTTTAAGATATCTTGTGTCCCTGTTAAAATGGTAGCACCACGTAAGATTAATCATGGGCTGACCTGATTCCCTGTGGTCTCCAGAAACAATTTTAAAGTATCTATCATCCTCAATCCATTGAAGAAGATTTTCACAGATTCTTATGGCTGCCTTTTTAAATTCAATATCTCCTGTTAATGCGTAGGCAAAAAGAAGTTCTGTAAACCACATATGAGAAGGGTACACAGCGCCATCATTGTGATTCAAACAATGAGCCACCATTCCACCATTTTGAAGACTGTCAATACTGAAATCCACAAAATCAACCTCAAGAATGTGTCTTGCAATTGCGATGCCGTTTTCCAGGCAGGTAAAATTTCCTGTTCTCAGGTGGTTCTGGAAATAGACATGACCAAACATCTCTTCATTGTTTGCTCCATTGTCTCCATAATCCCAGAAACCTATGGGTAACATTGGGACTACTTCTTCTGTCCATCCAAGCGTGCCATAAGACACGTGTATCCAGCTATCGAGGACCTTTTTTTCAAAAAGTGGACGATTTTTCATATCATATTCTGGCAGCATATCAATAGCAAACATCCTGCACTTTCTCACATGCTCTATGTCGCAACAAATTTCCACTGGATTTTGAGGAGGCCATCCTGGCATCATGGGTACTTCCCATGATAAGTACCTATTCTGTATGTCCATATCAGAAATGTCAGCATTTAATGGTGCAACAAAAATCGTGTGGGAGCGTCCTGCTCCCTGGGTAATTGAAAGTTCTTTTGCCCAGTCAGGCCAGAGCCCAAATAAAATAACATTTTTCTTTGTTTTCATCTCCTTTGGATGAAGGGTGTTCATCTGATTAAAAGAAACAACAACCCCACCTTTCTCTCCAACAAGACCAAGATACGGAAAAACAAGTCTCTGCCCGAGATTTCCCCTGTATTTTACGTTCCTCATAAACCATGGTTTTTCTTCATCAGAATCATGTAAAACCTGTTTATCTTTTACGAAAACAAAACCATTGCTTCCTTTTTTATGGCTGTCCTGATAATTTTCAAAATCATCTGTGTCTGAAGCCACAATACAAACGTCTTCATCAACCCTCAAAAATCCAGGAACATAATACCTTGTTAAATTCTTGCCGCAGAAACATTTCTTCGCATTTTCTTCAACTGATGGTCTGCATTCAATATAAAATGACTTTATCTTAACCCCAGGCACAGGAAGTTCCCTGTTTCTAAATGAATAGGTGATTTTTACATCCTCCCTGCCTGAAAAAATTTCAAATCTCAAAAAATAGTCAAGCATCTCATCTTTATCTGAACCATGCTTACCATCAATTCTCACAACACATCGCACAGAATTTACATGCTCAAGAGTAATCGTATGGCTACCTTTTTTCGCTGAAAATTTCTTGCCTTTTTCATTTTTGAATGTGATATCAAATCCATCTGGCAAGATCACATCCTTACCTGATGCTTCCCATTTTTCTACCAGATGCCCCTGTTGCGAAGATAGAACAAGTTTGACCAGACCATTGGTGATGCAAACAAAATCCTTTCCGGTTTCGACCTTTACTGGATTTTCTGGCTGTAATTGGGATTGTTCTTCTATAACCTTTGCATAAACCATTCTGCTTGAAGATGCATCAATGCTATCAACAATAAAATCAAGAAGCGTCCACTGGATACTGCCATCCTGCCATCTATTCAGGGTAGTTGCTGCGCACGCAATACGATTCCCTTGTTCATCAAACAGCGCTATTTTCTTTTCGTCAAAAAGCATGCCTTCCTGCCAGCACACACCATAACTGATTGGTTGATTTTTCAGTGTTCTATGTATCCTGTTTTTTAATAAAATTTTCTGCTCCACTTTTTCTCCTTTTATTTGTGAAAAAATGATGTGTTATCCTAAAATTGGAACATCAAGCCATGTTCCGCCCTTCATCGCAGATTGGTGAGCAATAATACCAGGAATCGTCCACTCAGTTGCACGAAAAACATTGATGGGTGGCTCAGTATTATTTTTTATTGAATCAAGAAAATCCCGTATCATGTAATATTCAGAAGTTCCGTGACCGCCTTTTTTTGCCTCTTCAGGTGCATTCGGATCCACGATGGAACTGGTAAAAACTTCCCCATCTTCAGGAGTTTTGCCGTCCACATAAATAAACCCTTCGCCCTTTACCCTTTTATTTTCAAGATGCCCCTTCGTTCCATAAAGACAGTACCAGACAAAGTGTGGACAGGCAGGCACCTGACTGCGCAAGATTTTCACCACTGCACCATTTTCTGTCTTGAAAAACCCGACCTCAAAATCAAGAAAGCCAGGATGATCTTTGAATTGCGGATGTATATTGAATCCTGTTGTCAGGCCGCATGCCTTGATAATTCTATCGTTCATCAACGTTAAAAGTGGCCCAAGGGTATGGGCACAGTACCATATGGGCGGTCTTTCGTGCCTCCAGTAAAATTGATCGGTTTTCGGGTTCACAAGAAGATTAAAAATATTGTGAATGTATTCTCCTTCTGCGTAGAGAATTTTGCCAATTTCACCTGCTTCCACAATTTTTTTCCATTCCCTTATGTAGTGAAAATAACAGTAGTTTTCAGCCATCATGTACTTTTTCCCTGATTTTTTTACTGCTTCAACAACCCTTTCGCATTCTTCAACTGTGTATGCCACTGTCTGTTCGCACAATACATGTTTTCCAGATTTAAGGGATTTTATGGTCTGTTCAGCATGAAAAGGAATTGGCGTTGCTATCATTACGATGTCCATATCACCATTAACAAAATCGTCAAAATTGGTGTATCGGGCATGATCAGGCAAAGCAAAGACATCGCCGACCTCAGCAAGTTTTTTCTGGTCTATGTCGCATATTGCTGAAATAGTGACATCAGGATGAGACGAAAAAACACTGACAAAACCTCTACCCCGTGATAGTCCAGCAATTCCAATTTTCAATTTTTTCATTTCCTTTCCCCCTTTTCCCTATAAAGTTCAAATAGCATTTCAATCACTCTTTGAACCATTTTTTCCACTCCTTCTGGAGCAGGTCTTGCGCTTCTTGCAATTAACGCTTCATACCCGATTTCCTGCCAGGCCTTGTGTGTAATAAGATACCCCAGATAATCTCCACCAAGTTCAACTGGATATGTAAATGGAAAAGGACTTTCTTTTTTTATTTTCAATCCCCATTCAACAAAAAGTTCTCCTGGCAATGAAGCAAAACCCACATCATCTATGCACCATGCTTGAAGTACTGTTGTATCTTCTTTCCTTCCTGTCTTTCGCATGATTTCAAGTTCATTGAAAAAGACCTTCTGAGATTCTTCATCCCAGCCAGAACTGGCAATTCTATCTGTCTGGTCAACCGAAAAATCCCGTATCGGCACAGTCACTTCACATTTCTTTACGCCGAGAAAAACAGGACGTGTTTCTGGTTTTCTTGTTTCAAGAGCAGAAATAATTTTCTCAGCAAGCGCGTCTCCCACCTGCCTGTATCGTAGACCTGTTGAGTTAATGTCTCCGCATGCTCCAGGCATAGAAAGTGTAATCACATCTGGACCAAACCTTTCTCTTATTCTTGCTGCCACAACACCAGGATAATCAGCACTGAATTTGGAACCGAAATTTGTATTTGTGTGAAGGGTAAAATGAAAAATAATGGCAACTGGCATTCCTTCCATATCCTCAAAACAAAAAATTCCAATCTCAGGGTCAATGGGACCAGCGCTTCCTATGGATTGAACATCTTCTGGAGCATTGTGTAAAAGCCATGTATTGATCACACGTCCATTTTTGAACAAAATCCTTCTATTATGAGATAGCCCGTAGTGAAAACTTCTCAACTTTGAAAACCTAACAACCTTTTTATTTTTATCAGCCATTGCTATGCATTGCGCCATTTTTTCCGGAATAGTATTCAACCATTTCCTGTCAAGTAAACTTTCATCAAAAAATAATCCACCTGTATATGGACCTGTGTGGGTGTGGCTTGCTGCCCATACAATGGTTTCTGGCAGAATACCTGTTTTTTCATAGGTTAGTTTCATGCCCTGTTCAGCGGTGTTTCTATCCAGGGCAATAAGGTCAAATATTACATATACAAGTTTGTTTTTTCCTGACTGGATGGAAATTGCCTTCACATAAAGAGGGTCTTCAATACCTGTGGAATGCCTTGGTTTCAATGAACCAGCAAGAAACGTTCCGACAGGGGGAGTGATATCTATTTCAGCCACGCCTGCCAGCAATGTATCAGTATCAGGCATTCAATATCCTTTTAAGTATAGAAAAACTGGGCAGTTGCCACACACCTGGCATGAGGTACAATCCGGACCCAGTGTGCGGAAAAGCCTGCCGGAAAATTCAAAAATCCGTAGCCCTTTTTTGTTTTTATTTCTGTAAAAGGATGCCAGATTCCTGTACCCTGGAAATCAGTTTCTACTGTAAAACGATTAGAAGCATTGCCATTGTGAGAGATATGCAGGCAGGAGATTGAAAAACCTGTCATCAAAAATGGGTCTGATGGAATTTTTGGTTTTACAGGTGTTTCCCACCATGGACCACCCCAACCAGATGGTTTGCCGAATTTCCACAGGTCATCTGTTTTTCCAAACCATAGATTCGCCTGGGGTTGCCCGACGAATGGATTTGTGTCACCAATTGGCGTGGTCTGATCTCCTGCCAGAACAAGCAGCCCATTCCAGCAGCAGAAATCAGGAATAATCCTCAGGTGTCTGCAAACCGGGACAATACCCCACACACAGTTTGCATAACTCATTGCTGGCAGCTCGTAGAAAATACCACTGGCATCCATTAACCAGCGTTCACTCTCAATTTCCCGGATTCTTGGCCATTCTGTTGTAAAGGCATGGTCCTGGGTATGAGTGCCTTTTGGTAATCTGTAACATTTCCATCCAGTTTCAGGCAGAAACACATAGAACAAAGCAGAGCATCTGTCCTGACCGGTTGCGTAAATTGCATCGCCAAGTTTAGTATACCTTCCAGTAACAGCGTTAAATTGAGTTCTGTCAATTATTTTCCATTCCCTGCCGTCCCATTCTGCCAATCTTCCATCGCTTTCTGCCTTTTCAAAATCTTCTGGATAATAAGAGTTGTTGGCCACAACTACCCTGTTGTGCCCTGTAAAAGCATCCTTGAAATGCGGTCTTTTAATGCCAAGTTCTCTGTTCAAATCATAGAGAAATTTCACCTTTAAGGTTTTTACATCTGCCTCAATAAATTCGCCTTCCATCCCGAGGAAATATACTTTTTCAGCCGGATTTTTCAAGTGTCTCGCAGTGGCGGCAATACGGACATCAACCAATTCTTCAAAAGTACGGACATGACCTTCTGTATCAATAATGTGGGGACCAATAATGAGTTGGTTGGTTTCAGCATGTATCAAACGATTGGCGTATGTGCCAACCCTGCTGGCTGGATGTTTTTCAATTTTGAAATCATCATCTATTGTAAAAAGTCCTGTTCCTGCCCCTGTGCCTTTCTTATGCGCAACATAGGTAATAAACCACAGTTTGTTTGTCCAGGGTATTAAAGCACCAATGCCTGTTTCAGTTCTTGCAGGAAGATGCTCTGCCTTCACGGCCAGATGTGGAAAAACACCATTGATATTGATTATTCTTTCACCTTTCATTCGCAGTTTTCAAATGGTGGCAGAATTTTGTTAAGTTTCGATGCCTTTTCTGCCGCCTCAACTACCCCAATTACCCTTCTGGACTGTTCTGGTTTTACAATCAATTCTTCTTCCATCAATAGATGGTCAGCGATATTTCTGTAATATTCAGTATGTCCGTAGGATGGTGTGATTTTTACAATTCCTTCCTGTTTTACTCCTGAAACAAAGCTTACCAGGTTGATTCTGTCAATGGTATCCCAGTTGACTTCTATGGCTCCTTTTGTTCCAAAAATTTTCCACTTTGGTTTGTTAATGGCTGTTATAG
>DAONMJ010000064.1:0-8942 GCA_035392545.1 bacterium | reverse complement strand
CATCGGTACATTGGAAGTCGGTGGGACAGAAAAACAACTGTATCTTTTACTCAAAAATATGGACAAGAGTAAATTTTCACCATTTGTTATTTCTTTGAGAGATGGAAGAATGAGAAACGATTTTCAGCAAATTTCGACCCTGTATATTTTGAATAAAAAATATAAATTTGACGTAACAAGCTTTTTGACTCTGGTGAAGGTGATACTGAAAGAAAAACCTGACATTGTTCACACGTTTTTGTTCACATCAAATACATGGGGTCGTCTTGCAGCAATACTTACAGGGGTTCCTGTGATCATTGCTTCTGAAAGAAGTATGGATATCTGGAAGAAAAAATTTCATTTTTTTATTGATACTGTTTTGGGTTTTTTTACGGATGCTATCATATGCAATTCGATTGTTGTAAAAGAATTTTATGAGAAAAAACTTGGACCTGTTTCAAGAAAATTAACTGTGATACGAAATGGCATTGAATGGCAACAATTTAATATAGAAAATCAGGCACATCCCAAAAATGAGAAAATCATTTTTACTGCGAGTAGACTTGCGCCAGAAAAAGGTATTGAATATCTCATACAGGCAATAAAAATTTTGTCGGCAAGAATGAATAACATGAAACTGTTAGTTGCTGGCGAAGGGCCCTTGAAAACACGGCTTGAGTATCTTGTTGAGCAACAGGGAATAAAAGAAATTGTGACATTTCTGGGATATCAGGAAAATGTCAGCAAGTATATTTCACAGGCAGATGTCGTTGTTTTGCCTTCCTTATGGGAAGGATTGCCAAATATTCTTCTTGAAGCAATGGCAATGAAAAAACCAGTGGTTGCAACAGCTGTTGGTGGTACAAAAGAGATTGTTAAGGATGGAGAAAATGGTTTTCTTGTAAGACCAAAAGATGCTAAAGCACTTGCAGAAGCCATCCAAAAAATTCTGCAGGATGCCAATCTTGCAAGAAATTTTGGTGAAAGTGGTTACAGATTTGTAAGAGAAAACTTTGATTTATCCCTGATGGTTTCTTCTTACGAAAAACTTTATCAGAAGTTGTTATGCAGACAGATGATTTGATATAGCGAGGTAAAAATGTGCGGAATATGCGGAATTGCTCGAAAAGAAAAACGAGTTTCAGAGACACTGATAAGAAAGATGGCATCCACAATGGTTCATCGCGGACCAGATGAAGAAGGTTTTCAATTGTTTGATAATACTGGGTTAGGACACAGACGATTGAAAATTATAGATCTCACCACAGGCAAACAACCGATGTCAAATGAGAACAATACCATTTTTCTTATATGCAACGGTGAAATTTATAATTTCAGGGATTTAAGAAACCTTCTTGAAGCCAGAGGGCATATATTCAAGACAAAATCAGATAATGAAGTCATTTTGCATTTGTATGAGCAGCATGGAACAGGATGCTTGAAATTTTTAAGGGGGATGTTTGCTTTTGCCATATGGGATGATAGAAATAGAACATTATTTCTTGCGCGTGATAGATTGGGCAAAAAGCCACTTGTTTATTCTATAAAAGATCAAAGTATTTATTTTGCTTCTGAAATCAAGGCACTTCTTGAAGTAGAAGAAATCTCAAGAGAAATTGATCTTAAAGCAATTGACCTTTTTCTCACATATCAGGCAATTCCAGCACCCTGGACAATATTCAAAGAGATAAAAAAAATACCGCCTGCTCATTATCTGGTCTGGAAAGAAGGTCAGGTGAAAATTGAGAGATACTGGCAGATTGATTTTACAAGAAAACTCACATTGAAGGATGAACAGGAATATATTGACGCAATGTGGGAAAAACTTGTGGAGTCAACAAGATTAAGAATGATTGCCGATGTTTCATTGGGAGCTTTTTTAAGTGGAGGCATTGACAGTTCAACGATTGTTGGCATCATGAGTGAAAATTCAAAAGAACCAGTGAAAACATTTTCAATTGGATTTGAAGAGACCGATTTCAGTGAATTGCATTATGCAAGAATTGTTGCTCAAAAATTTGCAACCAATCACAATGAGTTTATTGTGAAACCTGATGTGATTTCTATTCTATCTGAACTGGTCTGGTACTATAATGAACCATTTGCAGATTCTTCAATGGTGCCAACATATTACGTGGCAAGGGAAACAAGGAAACATGTCATCGTTGCTTTAAATGGAGATGGTGGGGATGAAAATTTCGCTGGTTATACAAGATACTGGCAGACAAAACTTCTGGAAAAGATTTATCATGCTTATAAACGCACGCCATTTATGAGAAAAGAGACACTAAGAATTCTTACGAAATTACATGAAAAAATTCCTTCAAACACTTTTTTCAGAATATGGAAATGGCTGGAGGAAACTGAAAAATATGGTTTTGATTACGCCTATGCAAGACGATTGATTTCTTTTACGCGAGATTTCAGGTTGGGCATTTATTCTGAAGAAATGAAAAAAGAAATTGCTGATTTTGATTCACTGGTTCTTGTAGAAAAAATATGGGATAATTCTGGAGATATTGATATTCTTGAGAAAATGCTTGCCACTGATTTTCAGATATATCTTCCTGATGTATTGATGGTGAAAATGGACATTGCGACTATGGCAAATTCACTTGAAGGAAGAAGCCCTTTTCTTGATCATGAATTTGTGGAACTGGTAGCGTCTTTCCCTCCTCAACTTAAAATGAAAAATCTAAAATCAAAGTATTTACTGAAAAAAAGATTGAGAAATTTTCTACCCGATGAAATTGTTTCAAGAAAAAAAATGGGTTTTGGAATCCCGGTTGGCAAATGGTTTAGATGCGAATTGAAAAATTTTCTTCAGGATATTCTTTTAGACAAACATGCCCTATCGAGGGGATACTTCAAGTCAGAATTGGTCAGAAATATGGTTGAACAACATGTTTCAAGAAGCGTGGATCATACCAGCAGATTATGGTCTCTCCTAATGCTTGAAATGTGGCACAAAATTTTTATTGACAAAAAATCCTTCTAAAAAATTTGCATTAAAAAAAATTTGTGTTATATTTTTTATAAATGGAGGAAAATAAAAAGATAAAAAAATTTGGAATAGGTAAAAATCTGCAGCGGTGTCCATCATCTGAAAATGCCTACCTTAACGATTCCTTAAATCAAAAAAATCTGTTACCTGATTTTTGTTTTTACAGGACAGAGATTGATCAAAAATAAAATAAAAATTAGAATCACTGATTTTGTGTTTCCATTGAGTGCAAAAGGATTGACCTGTATTCTTAAGAAGTCCGATGATTGTTTTAATGGTAAATTTATTTGTTTTTATTTTACCCTGAAGGAGGTGATTTGAATGGCGTGTGCAAAAAAAACAGCCAAGAAAAAAACGGTAAAAAAGACCGCAAAGAAAACAGCTAAAAAGACAGCGAAGAAAAAGAAAAAGTAGTTTGAATTGAGCGCCCGGTTTTTTGAGTTTTTCCCGGGCGCTTCTGTTTTTGAACTTTTGTTTTGCTTATTTATTGGTTAAAGAATAAAATTATTATTAAAAGTCAATCAAATGCTATAAGATACTCGAATGAAAAGGAGAATACTGTGGATAAATACAGGATATCTCAATTGCAGAACGAATTCAAAAAAATACTGAGAGTACTAGAGACCACTGAACCAATTGATAAAAATTTCTCAATCCCTAAAGAAGAATTTCTTGAAAGACAAAAAAGGACATATGAAGAAATCAAGAAATACGGGGTTGATGCAGGAATTGTTTTTTCAGATCAGCATTATAACGGAGACGTACCATATCTTGGAGGTAATACAAATATTACCATTGAACAGGTTGCTGGAGTGATTGGCAAAACAGGTTTTCATATTATTGCAGGACTTGAAGGTGGGTATGTGTCAGAACAACTGGCGCCACGAGCATGTGCAAAAGTCCATAAAGTGGAGATGTTGAAACTGGCAGATGAAGAATATCCCATCAATGCAGAAAAACTTGAATGTGTAATTGAACAGGCGGCAGGATGCAAAGTGAAAAGAATTGGCCTTTTAACTCCAAGAGAAGTCATACCATATAGATTTGTTAAATATCTTGAAGACATTTACGGTACTGAAAATGTTGTTGATATTCAGGAGGTCTACTACAAAATCAAATATGAAAAATCTGATAACGAGATGAAACTGATAAGAGATGCCTGCCGTATTGCTGATGCCATGATGAGGGGTATGCTTGCAGTATTAAAACCAGGTTTACTTGAAACACAGGTTGCTGCGTGGGGATATTTTATAGCAAGGGAACTTGGGGCTGAAGAGCTTGGATGGGATATTATTGTTGGAGCCAATGAAGCAAACCGTACCCTTATTGGAAAGGCGCTCAACAGAGAGATAAAAAAAGGAGATTATGTCCATCTTGGTGTTGCGCCAAAAAGAGATGGGCTCAATTCCTGTATAAGAAGGTCTGTAATAGCAGTAGAAAGTCCGTCTGAAGTGACCGAAGAACAAAAATACTGGTTCAATCTTGTTGAGGAGGCATACAGAATTGGATTTGAAAAATATTGTGAGGTTGCTGAAAAAAATCTGCCGGCATACTTACAGGAAAAAGCACTTGTTGATTACTTTGCTTCCAGATCAGAAGAGGTATCCAGAAGAATTGGAAAAAAGATTAACCTTGAAAAACTTAAACCTTATACTGGCACACACAACGCTGGTTATACCGAATGCCAGGAATTTTATGGAGCAATCACACTTTCATCTTCTCAGCCACTCGGGCATCAGATTGTTACCATGCTTGATGTTGCACTTCGTGGAATAGGGGATAAGTGGGATGATGTGATTATTCCAGGTTTCGACTATGTTGTAGTTGAAAATACCCTGGGCAAGTTCGGTAAATGGGTGGAATGTTTAAATAAACTTCCTATTAATGTTCAATCGCTTGTTGGAAACCCTGAGCCGCCTAATCAGGATTAGTTTTTTTCTTAAGACGTTTATTCGCATACATCAACTTATCTGCAACTGAAATAAGGTTGTCAATGGTTTGCTTATGACCTGGTTCGTAGTACGACACGCCGACGCTAACAGCAAGTTTATAATTTTTCTTGTTGTTTTGATTGACAATATCAAGATTTGTTTGTAACCGACCCAGTATGGTATCTGTATCAACAGGAGAACCCTGAATGACAAGGGCAACAAATTCATCCCCACCAATTCTGCCGAGGATATCAGATTCGCGGAAGGTTTTTTCCAGTGTATCAGCAATTATCTGGAGTGCTCTATCTCCTTCTTGATGGCCATAAATATCATTGATATTCTTAAAATCATCAACATCCATGAAGAAAAGAGCCATATGCTCTTGTATTCTTTCAGCTATTCTCAGTTGTTGTTCTGCAAGAAGGAAGAAACCTCTTCTATTGTACAGGTCTGTTAGTACATCCGTAACCGACAATTGTTCGAGGATTTGTTCCGCATATTCCTTTTTCAACGTAATACGCGCCATTATCCACGAAATAACTATAAAGAAAAGAACAAGTACAGTGTCATAAAGAAGAAATTCCTTAAGTCGTGCAGTGGATTGAATTGTACATAGATGTTTTGGTACAAACGATATGATTTTCCAGAAGTAATCAAAACTTCTTATCTGATGTTATGACGTATTATCAAGTTCGGCATTACCTTGTTCGCTTGTTTTTTCTGCTCGTGCAATCGGATAAAATGTTGTAAAAGTAAAAAGGCCCTCTCTGTTAAATATTTGGCCAGTCTGGTCAATCGCAATTTTTCTCCACGCTTCTGGATAAACATAGCCGAATCTTTTCTCATTTCGATTACCAAAAAGAAAACCGAATTCATCTTCGTGTTTTGGTCCTTTTATCCAATATCCTTCATCATTGATTATATAATATGCTGGATTTTTTTCTGTTTGATGTTCAAATGTTATTCTGAAAATATCATACACCGGCTTGCAATTATAATTTACAAGCAGTACTGCTTTTTTTTGCTTCTGTCTGTCAACAACAGGCGTACCGAACACAAGGACAGGAACTCCATCATCAAGTTGAAAATCTGACACATATACACGCCCCCGTCCAATTCCAGAGGTTTTGATATAATCAGGATTATCCCTATAATTTTTCCCATTCAACTGCACCCTGACTGGTTCTTTTTGCTCCATTACTATCTGTGACAGAATCCTGCCATCGTTTCCAATAAGTGTTATTTTTGTATAATAGTCCTTATTGACTAAAAATGAAGAGATTTCTTCAAGAAATTTGGCTTCATTTCCATGTTCACAAATATACCTGGAAGAAATCGCTCCCAAAAAAAGGATGTCTGAAACCGAACTATCAAAGCTCTTTACAATCAGTTTAGAGATTGCAGAAGTATTTTTCAGCTCCTGGTTTTCAATAAGAGAGAGTTCATTTCTCGCGCTTGAGATGTATATGATAGTGGTGATGCCGACCAGTATTGCAAGTGTTGAAATGAAGATGAAGAGGAATCTTTTTATTAAACTGGATGTCTTAATACCTTCGTCTTCGGGGTGAGAGAATTTCAATTTCATATCCTTGTTAATAATAATTTACTGAATATTTGAAATCCTGTCAAATTTTAAACAGGCGTGTTCTGGTGTAAAATAATTGCTGAAAAAGGGGGATTGATGAGAGATATTAAAGATATACCGGACTTTATAGAAACAGAGCAGCATCTTGATGAATTTTTGTCTAAGCCATATTACGGAGTAATAGAAATGTGTAGAGCCCTGCATGGAGATATTATTATACTTGGAGTGGCAGGCAAGATGGGACCATCTCTTGCCTTACAGATAAAAAGAGCAGACGAAATAGCAGGTATTAAACGGAATATTATTGGAGTTGCAAGATTTTCAGAACCACAGATCAAAAAAGATCTTGAAAGTTCTGGTATTAAAACCATTTCATGCGACCTTCTTGATAGGAACGCAGTGGACGGTCTTCCGGATGTGAAGAATGTAATTTTTATGGCAGGGATGAAATTTGGTTCAAGTGTTAATCAAACCATGACATGGGCAATGAATGCCTGTGTTCCAGCGTTTGTTGCGATCAAGTATAAACACTCTAATATTGTTGCGCTTTCCACGGGAAATGTATATCCATTGGTGCCGGTCGCGTCAGGGGGTTCAAAGGAAACAGATACGGTGGGTCCGATTGGCGAGTATGCGCAATCATGCCTTGCCAGGGAAAGAGTGTTTGAATATTTTTCTACGAAGTTTTCAATACCTTCTGTTTTGATACGGCTCAATTATGCAGTGGAATTGAGGTATGGTGTGATTTATGATATCGGTGTAAAGGTTTATAAAGGGGAAAAAATCAATCTTGAAAATGGGCATGTCAATGTGGTCTGGCAGGGCTGGGCAAATAGTGTCGTTTTCAGGTCTTTCAATATTTGTTCTATTCCGCCAAAAATTCTAAATCTAACAGGTCCTGAAATTCTTTCTGTGAGGTACATTGCAGAGGAATTTGGTAGGTTGTTTTCAAAAAAACCGTTATTTGAAGGAAAAGAAGCAGATACTGCGTATCTTTCAGATGCTTCTGAATGTTTCAGGCTTTTTGGCAGACCAGATATCACTCCAGAAAAAATTATTAAATGGGTTGCCCGCTGGATAGAAAGCGGGGGTAGGTCTCTCAACAAACCAACTCATTTTGAGGAACGAAAAGGGAGGTATTGAAAATGGCGAAGCAACTTGATGAAAAACTTTTGAAAAAAATTAGAAAAGGCATTGTTATTCCAGCACATCCACTGGCACTTACAGAAAAAAGATCTCTTGATGAAAAAAGACAGAAAGCCCTTACGAGATACTATCTTTCGGCTGGTGCAGGTGGAATTGCGATTGGTGTCCATACCACACAGTTTGAAATTCACGATAAGAAAATTGGACTTTACAAACCGGTTCTTGAACTTGCTTCAGAGACAATTACTGAATTTGAAGAAAAACACAAGCCAGATACTTCAGTTGTCAGGATTGCGGGTGTCATAGGTAAAACGCAGCAAGCGATTGAAGAAGCAACTTTTGCGAAGGATTCAGGATATCATGCCGTGCTTCTGAGTTTATCTGCATTCAGGGATTCAACAAACAAGGATATGATTGAACATGTGCACACAATTTCTGAAATTATACCAATTTTTGGATTTTATCTTCAGCCAGCTGTTGGAGGCAGGGTTCTGAACTATGATTTCTGGAGGGAATTTGCTGAAATTGAAAATGTTATTGCTATTAAGATTGCACCGTTTAACAGATATCAAACAATTGATGTGGTAAGGGCAATTGCTGATAGTGGTCGGGATATTGCTCTATATACTGGGAATGATGATAACATTGTATTTGATCTTTTGACTCCATTTCATTTTGGAAATAGGACAGTGAGGATAGTAGGTGGGCTATTGGGTCACTGGGCATGCTGGACATCAAAAGCAGTTGAGATATTAAACAGAATTCACTCTGTTGTTGAGAAAGGATTACCGGTGTCACAGGATTTATTGGAACTTGGAGTAGAAGTGACGGAGTGTAATGCAGCAATTTTTGATGCTGCAAACAATTTTTCAGGGTGTATTCCAGGCATCCATGAAATTTTGAGAAGGCAGGGGTTGTTGAAAGCAAACTGGACATTAAAAGAAGACGAAAATCTTTCACCCGGGCAAAAAGAAGAAATAGACAGAATTTACACGTCCTATCCTCATTTAAACGATGACAAATTTGTATCTGACCATCTGAGCGAGTGGTTGGAATAATTTTATTTATGACCAGATAAGACAATGAGTCAACTCTCAGGGTTAACAGAATCTGAAGCTCAAAAATTATTGAAGATTCACGGTTATAACGAAATACCTTCTTCAGAGGATCGAACCATCTTCAATATTCTTAAGGGCATTGTGAAAGAACCTATGTTTCTGCTGTTAGTTGCGTGTGGGGTCATTTATCTTTTGCTCGGGAATAGACTTGAAGCCCAGATGCTTCTGGCTTTTGT
>DAONMJ010000063.1:0-9402 GCA_035392545.1 bacterium | reverse complement strand
TATCTTCTGCCTGAAATCCGAATGTTTGAAATATTCTCTTATACCACGAAAGTTTGGTATTGACATCTTTTACTATTCGCCGCCACATATGGGAGTAGGAGTAATACTCGTTTTCAAGCCATAATGGGTCTATTTCCTTCTGGGAAAGAGGAACAAAAAGAATATGGTTGTTTTCTTTTAAACATTTCCAGAATGAGTATGCGTTAAGAAGTTCCCCGTCATGCAAGAAGATATATCCCATATCAACATCAACAAGAACCCATCTTGATATATCAGGGAAGAAAACTTCTAAAAGAACATGTCCATTGTTATAGGTATTCCATTGAGCAAGAGTCAAAGCACTGACAAGCCGTGAAGTAAACCCTGCATCTGAAAGAACCTGTTTTGTAAGGGCAGAAATATCTCCACAGGTAAGTGAAATCCAGTACCTTGAAAAAAGCAATTTTTTTCGCTGCTCCAGTGTGGTTGACTGGTCCCTTCCTCCGTGAATCTGTATCAGGGAAATTGCTTTTAATATCGGTATCACTGAATTTTTATGTTTTATCATAACAAGATTTCTCACGCTTTTTGTAATCACTGAAAATCTGTAAAGCCCTTCGTTTACTAAGGTGTAAACATTTCCCATAAACTCAACTTTAATCGGCCCTGTTACAATAAAAGGCAGTTTTTCAAGTTTTTCGCCTGTACCCTTTTCTCCTTTGACGACCTGTGGTCCAGCATCTGACTCATAACAAACTTCAGGAATGCATATTTCTTTCTCATACCATTTCCACCATTTTTTTGCGTCATTTTCTGAAATTTTGAAATCCTTTTTATACTTTTGTAATGCTTTCTTCCAGCCAATCTTATTGACAAGATTAATAAATCCAAGTTTGACTTCAAAGAATTCTCCTTGTTTCATTTTTACCCCTTTTGATAAACAATTTTCCTGCAATTTAACGAAAAAAGCATCTCTCCTGTTCCTTTTAATATGATACCACCTGTCACTTTCTTATCATTCCATTTTTCGGGTAAGACAATCCCAATATCTACAAAATTTTTTTCACCTGAAAATTTTATGCAAGCATCAGTTAATTGATATTTCAGTTTGATGTTGCTTCTTTTTCTCCACCACGAGAAAAATGTCCTGTGATTCATTACTGGAATGCCGCTTGATTTGGCATGAATAACCGATTGTTTGAAAATTTCCTGCGTTGAAGGTCGCTTGACGAGATAATAAGGATGAAAAATCGGATTGAATGGCTGATAATAAACATCTTTGTTAATACCCAGCCAGGCAATGATTTTTTTTAAATATACATCGGGTGTCATCGGCAATAGTCCGCTTTTATTAAACAGAGCCACATCATCTGAAACAAAAATCTGAAGTTCCTGGACTAAAGATTTTCCTTTATCAGTGTAAAGATGATAGGGAAATCCATAACTTACACCTTGATACCAGTACAGAAGATTTGAAGAAAACAAAAATCCTGCTTTTCTCATAATTTTTATCTGGTCGTCCCAGCCATTCCATATTAAACTATGACCCCTGCACGAATTAATTTTTATTTTCTTTGAAAGAAAAATTTTTTTTGCTTGAACCAGGTGCTTTAACATTTCTTCAAAAGAAGGAGAAGGACCTGCGTAATAATGCAGTCCAAAATCAATACCCTTTTGTTTCCATTGCAACAATTCTTTTTCAGAAAATCCAGCAATATCATTAACCATTGTATACTGTGTGTACTCTGCACCCGAATTGGCAATAAGTTCCCATGCCTTTTCAAGATTATGTTTTTCAAGATTATCACTGTCTCCGCTTAAAAGAAAAACTGTTGTGGCAGGATAGGGATAATACCATATCCTTGGTACTGGATTTTTTTTCCACAGCATCGTTCTGATAAGGTTCAAAAGCAGTATTTCATGACAATATGCCTGCGGAATTTCACAGAGTTCTTTGTTTATTAAATGATCAGCCAGATGTGTAGCCCGTGAAATTCCGGTTCTGAAACGTCTGGAAAGTTTCCCTTCTTCTGTAAAAAATTCCCATCCCTGAAGAAGAAGCAATATGGTGCTGATAAAATCATAAAAAAACATACAGATGCTTCCATTTCCAATTTCCCGCCATGATACTGCAGGGTATTTTGTGGTGTAATTTTCTCCAGAGCAGGAAAAATCAAATGCGAAATAACCTGAGATGTTCCCATGTTTCTGTTTAATTAATAAAGTTGGAGGAAAAACTTGAACAAATCTTCCAGGTAAATGTTCATCAATCTGCATCAATGGAAAATGATATGTGTACATCAATTCACACCCAAAAATGTTAACAATATTTTTTTCTGGCTGAAGCAAAATGACATTTTTCCTGTTTTTTACGAGATGAAGCATTTCTTCAGATGAAATATGATGATAATCACAAACAATAATAATGTCTGCATTTTCACTGGTGGTCTGATTGAAAATAATTCCAAGTCGATTGATGATATCAATCGCAAGCTGTTTCCTCCATGTTGTTCCTTCAAACGCAATATTCATATTTCCTCCACTAAAAATTCCCTTCTTATTTTTAACCCATTTGCCTGAAATGTTATACTATTAAAATAGCTGGCAATCAAGAATTTTCAATATCAGATAAAGGGAGACAGAACATGAGACTGACAAATGGTATTTTATGTTTTGAAAACGGACTGAAAAAAAACATTGACATTGCCATCAAAAATGAAAAAATTTATCTTGAAAAGGGTAACAAAAAAAATGATGAAAAAGTTATTGATTTGAAGGGAAAATATGTGTTTCCGGGTTTCATTGAACTCCATACGCATGGCGCAGGACTTTTTTCTTTTTATGCTGGCAGATACAATATCAAAAAACAACGGTTTGAACACTCCAGCGAAATATATCAGGAAGGATTGACACAGTGGGCACACCTTCGTGCAAAAACAGGCGCAACACGACTCTATGCTTCAACTGCCGCTATCCCGATTGAAAAAATTAAGTTTGCCCTCAGGGAACTTGAAACATTCATCAGAAACAACAAAAACAACTGGGAAGGAAAATTTTATGCTGGAGCCATGATTGAGGGAACTTTTATCAATCGCGCAAATCAGGGCGCAATGAATCCAGAATATGCGTTTGAACCCGAAAAATCTGTTTTTGATGAGATCAATGAAACCGGTCTTGCGCGACTGGTCAATGTGCCACCTGACCATGGAAAAAAATCAGTCAAACTCACTGAATACCTTGTTTCAAAAGGTATTTCAGTTGGCGCGGGTCATACATCTGCGACATATCAGCAATTTAAGGAAGCAGTTGGCGCTGGCTTAAAGTATTTCGTGCACTTTCTCAATGGCCCAACCGGTAACCTGTACAAGAGTTTCTTTGGTGGAGGCGCACTTGAAGCGGCATTGACACTTGACATTATGCTTGAACTCATCGTGGATGGATACCATGTCGCTCCCTGGTACATCAGAGAAACATTTGCAAGAAAAGAACCATCAGATATTATGGCAATCACTGATGCTGTTTTTGCAAGTCAGGCAAAGGGAATCAAACAGTTTGAATGCGATGGGATTGGTGGGACTGTGGACAGCAAACGCCAGTATGTTTATGTTACAAAGACAGGTCCCACAACTCTCTATGGAAGTATGGTAACAATTGACAGGGTCTTTTCAAATCTGTTGTCCTATCTTACAAAACAAATGCCAGGTATCTGGCACAAAAATCATCCGGCCTTGAATTTTGAAAAAGCCCTGTGTATTACTTCATCCTGCTGTTCAACAAATATTGTCCGTATGATTAAGAAAAACAATGGAGATGACCTTAACACTGGTGAATTGAAAAACGGAAAATTGGCTGATTTAGTCATCGGAGAAATAAAAGGAAAACCAGGAGATTACTCATTAAAAATTGATTCTGTATTTATCCGGGGACAAAAGGTTGTTTAAATTAAAATATATGGGAGACATTATATGGAAGATATTAAACTTGCTGCCATCTCAATGATCAGTAATCCCGCAAATCCAGAAAAGAACATAGAACGACATGTGAAATGGATAGAAAAGGCAACAAAATATGATGTTGACTGGTGTCTTTTTCCTGAAATGAGTGTTACTGGTTTTTGTTTTGACAGGAATTTTTTTCAGGCAAGCGAACCATTTAATGGTCCCTCAACCCAAAAAATGATAGAAGTCGCAAAATCATTTAATATCACAATCGGATTTGGGATTGCGGAAAAAGACCAATCAGACCTTCTCAGAAACACCTATGTCTTTGTTTCGCCTGAAGGACTGCTGGGAAGGTATAGGAAAACCCATATCCCGCCACTTGAATATACCATTGAAACATCAGGTAATGAGTTTACAGTGATTAAAACCAGGAAGGCAATGGTTGGTGTAAATATATGCTTTGATAATTGGTTCTGTGAATCAGGAAGATTGTCCTATCTCAATGGCGCAGAAATCATTGTCGCGCCATTTTACATGTGCTGGGAAACTGATATTAAAACAGATCCACAAAAATCTTATTATGCCTGGAGAGAACTTGCGATGATCAATTTCAGGGCAGTTGCGTGGCAAAACGGTGTGTATCACATTACGATTAACTCCTGTGGCGGAATAAGCGAAAAGGGAGTTGAATACTACGGCCCGCCACTGGTCATCATTATTAATCCGTTTGGAGAAATAGAAGCAGAAACCCCTGCAGGTCAGACAGACGAACAGATGGTCGTTCACACTCTTAAAGCAGAAACCCTTGTCAAGAGAAGGTCAGATGAACTGTTTCACCCAAGATACAGAAGACCATCAATTTATAGAAAGATCACTGAGTGAAACTATTGACATATTGCCAGATGTGTTGAAAATAATTGAAAAAGGAGAATATCATGCCAGGAAAAAAATTTTGTCTCACTGGTACACTTTCAATTTTACTTTTCTCAATATGCGTCTTTTCAGCAACCATTGAAATTGCACCATTGAACCCTGACTTTGTAAAATATTCTCAATCAAACCAGCAATCGCAATTAGAAATACCTGCTCCTTTCTCTTTACCTGCTGCGCTATATTCTTCAGCGCCTTCTTCATTTGACCTGCGCTCATATAAAAGGGTAAGCCCTGTGAAAGACCAGGGTACTGCTGGAAGTTGCTGGGCTTTTGCCACTTACTCATCATTGGAGTCATATCTTCTTTCCAATAATGAATCATGGGATTTTTCAGAAAACCACATGAAAAATGCTTTGAGTTCTTCCTATGCAGAAGGTTTTGATAGAAAAGCATCTGATGGTGGAAATCATCTTATGTCAACAGCATATCTGGTAAGATGGTCGGGTCCAATTCCAGAACTGGAAGACCCGTATAACGCAGGTTCCACTTCTTCGCCAAAAAATCTTCAACCGGTGAAACATGTTCAGGAAGTTATTTTTGTTCCTGACAGAACAAGCGCCACAGGTAATGATGCCATCAAGCAAGCAGTCATGAAATATGGAGCAATTTATACCACGATGTATTACAATAATGCATACCTTGCGAAAGGCAAAAACTACTATTACAATGGCTCTGCTACTTCAAACCATGCTGTTTCAATTGTCGGGTGGGTTGACAATTATAGCAGGTCCAATTTTTATGGCAGTGCTTCAGGAATGCCACCTGGTGATGGTGCTTTTATTGTAAAAAATAGCTGGGGAACTTTGTGGGGAGAATCAGGATATTTTTATATTTCATATTATGATTCAAACATTGGTAAAAACTGCGTGGTGTTCAATAACGCTGAACCTGTTACTAATTATAACTCAATATATCAGTATGACCCTCTTGGATGGGTCACATCTGCTGGATACAACAATGATACTGCTCACTTTGCCAACATATTCGCTGCTGAATCATCACAACTGATACAGGCAGTTGGATTTTACACTCCTGTAAAAAATAGCCAGTACGAGATAAAAATTTATAAAAATGTTTCATCCACACCTGTTGATGGAATTTTTGCCACAGTGAAAACTGGAACAATTGAAGACCCTGGATACCACACGATAAAACTTTCAACCAGCGTGGTTATGGAAAAGGATGAAAAATTCTCTGCCATTGTAAGATTGAAAACACCTGGCTACAACTATCCCATACCTGTGGAAATACCTATTTCAGGTTATAGCAGTAAAGCAAATGCCCTGCCAGGACAGAGTTTTGTCAGTAAAGACGGTATCAACTGGTCAGATATTACAATGTCAATGCCTGGAACCAATGTGTGTATCAAGGTATATGGTACAGGTTTTGGCCTGGAATTAACAAGTCCCAATGGTGGTGAAATGCTGGAACAGGGAAGCACGCACACCATCAGATGGAATTATAGTGGAACTTTCAGTGGAAATTTAAAACTGGAATTGATGAAAAACGAAAAACTTGTCTTTGTTATTGCTTCTAATATATCAAAAGGAACTGGCGGCGCCGGCTATTACAATTGGAGAATTCCCACAACGATAAGTGCTGGAGATGACTACAAAATTCGCATCACAGGCACGTCAAATTCCGCTATTACAGACACTTCTGATGCGACATTTTCAATTATTGCTGGAAAAATCACAGTGAATCATCCCGGTTCAGGAATAAAATTCCTAAAAGCAACCAGCCAGATTATTCAGTGGAAAACTTCTGGAAATGCAGGTGGTTATGTAAAAATTGAATTATTGAAGTCAAATAAACTTGTCAGTACCATTGCGTCTTCAGTATATGCAGTTACAAATGGTAATGGCTCGTATGTATGGTATATTCCATCAACCATTGCAGCTGGAGACGATTATTCAATAAGGGTATCAAGCAAAACAAACTCCAGCATTTTTGGAATTAGCGAACCTTTTACTATTATTGGTCCTTCAGTTACACTCACAAGTCCCAATGGTGGTGAAACGTGGTACACTGGTACAACCCAGAAGATTACATGGACATATTCGGGGTCGTCTCCAACTTATCTCAAGATTGAGTGTATAAAGGGTGCTACAGCAACAACAATCGGTCAGGTATATTGCAATGGAAGTTCAGGTTATTTTCTCTGGTACATTCCTTCTTCAATGCAAGCATCGCAAGATTACAAAATCAGATTAACTTCAATATCTGATGCATCTATAACAGATACAAGCGATGATGATTTCACAATTTCTGCTGGCTCAATCAAACTGGTCTCTCCATCTGGTGGAGAGATATGGAGAAAGGGTGAAACAAAAAATATTGTCTGGACATACCAGGGAAATCCTGGCAATTTTGTAAGAATTGAACTTTTTAAAGGAACATGTTTTACTGGTTTAATAGCAACAAAAACTATTGGTTCCTCAGGTACAGGATACCTGTCATGGAAAATCCCTTCAACATTAAAAGATGGCTCTGACTACAAAATAAAAGTGGTGTCTGCTTCAAATAACAGCATTTCAGGTGAAAGCGAAAACTTTTCAATCATCACTGGAAGCCCTGGAAACTCATTTTTCTTGAATAGTTCACAGTTTGATGAAACCGAATACAACCATTACAGATAAGGAGGGATGTTATGTTTGATAATATTTCTTTGATAAAAGAGGGAAAAACTGGAAGATTTTCTTCTTGGGATACATCAGGAAGAAACGGTGACTACTGGATTATTCCCAAAAAAAGTTCAAGAGTTCTTGCAGATATTAAAGGACCAGGAAAAATTACCCACATATGGATGACACAGCGCAATCATTATCGCGAATGTTTGTTGAAAATTACCTGGGATGATGCAGAGTATCCTTCAGTGCTTGTTCCACTCGGTGATTTTTTCTGTCTCGGTCATGGAATCGTGAATTCTTTTCAATCCATGTTTTTTACCGCTTCAACACGAAACCAGAGTACATTCAGCGGTGGCTGTGCCTTAAACTGTTATCTGCCAATGCCCTTCAAAAAACGCGCACTTGTGGAACTTATCAATGAAAGCGACGAGGAGCACTTCCAATACTTCTACATAGATTATGAAACCTTTGATCACGATGAAGAGAATGCAGGCTATCTCCATGCTGAATTCAGACGGGCAAATCCCTTTGGTGGCTGGGGACACGAAATTACTGTTAATACGCCTGAGGCAAATGCTGTTAACAAAGAAAAAATTGCCTGGCAAAACAATTATGTGATACTTGAAACAAAAGGAACCGGCCATTATATTGGTTGTAATATCAGTGTGACAAACTTTCAGGGTACATGGTGGGGTGAAGGTGATGACATGATATGGGTGGACGGATACAAATGGCCACCTGATTTGCACGGAACAGGCAGTGAAGATTATTTCAATCAGGCGTGGGGAATGCAGAAAAACGCCTTTTTAAGAAATGGCTCGTCAATTCATGAAGAAGACACTGGCGGATACCAGACATCATATATTTTTCATGTTGAAAATCCTGTGAGATTTCAAAAAGAAATCAAGGTAACAATTGAACATGGACATGCCAATCATCTTGCCAACGAATATTCTTCAGTTGCTTACTGGTATGCAGCGACACCCACAAAGGTTCAAAATGTGCCACCAGTGGAAAAAAGATTGCCTGTGATGAAAGACCATCTGCAGAGATGGATCCACGACCCTTCAAAACAAATTACCCCATTCAAAGTAAAGATGACAGATGAAATGAAAAAACTGAAAAAACAGTGGAAAGAAAAACATGGGAAAAAGTGATTTCAATATCCTTTTGATATCAGCAAGCCCAAGAAAGAATAAAAGCCAGACGTTTGTTCTGGCAACAGAAGTACTTGCTGGTTGCGAACCAGAAAAAACAGAAATCATTCATCTGTGTGATTATAAAATTGAGTTTTGCAGGCATTGTGAAAGATGTCATAAAAAAGTACTGGATTGTCCGATAAAAGATGATGTAAGCAGGATTTTGCAAAAAATGCTGGGTGCCGACGGAATTATTCTGGCTAGCCCTAACTACATCAATCATGTAACAGGAACAATGAAAACATTGTTTGACCGCTCAAGTCATTTTATCCACTGTAAAAGACTGCTTAATAAGTACGTGGCAGGTGTCGTCTCGTCGGGTAGTGGTAGAGACGCATCAGTTATTGATTATTTGAAACATTATGCCCTTACCTGTGGCGCTCAGTTTGTTGGTGGAGTTTCTTCCAGTGTTCCTCTCAGTGAAGAACAAAAGAAACAGGCATTCAAACTCGGGGTAAAACTTGCCTCTGCAATCAAAAATAAAAAAATTTTTCTGTCTCAAATGAAAATTATCGAGCAGGGGAAAGAACATTTTAGGAGCATAGTCATAGCAAGAAAAACTGACTGGCAGGAAGAATATGATTACTGGAAAGGGAAAAAGTGGCTCTGAAAAATTAAGCGTGAAGTATCAAAGAACAATACTTGTCCTTGATGGCAAGTATGTGAAAAAACTTGATTATGAAAAATTACCTGTTTTGCAACCTTCAAGACACATTGTTT
>DAONMJ010000062.1:0-9596 GCA_035392545.1 bacterium | reverse complement strand
AGAAGCAGGCAGAACTAACAAAGCCAGATAGAATTCACTGGTGCGATGGTTCAGAGGAAGAAGCAAGATGGTTGATGGAAATGGGTATGGAAGAAGAAAAAATCAATGGAAATCCAGTATTTTACTTATTAAATCATGAAAAATGGCCCAATGCGTATCTTCACAGAAGCCACCCAACTGATGTTGCAAGAACAGAACATCTAACCTATGTATGCCATCCTGACAAACAACTTGCAGGTCCAAACAATAACTGGATGCACCCGGATGAAGCAAAACAAATGCTAAATCGTCTTTCAGATGGTTGTATGAAAGGAAAAACAATGTATGTGTTACCTTACACGATGGGTCATCCTGACAGTCCTTTCGCAAAAGCATGTGTGCAACTTACAGATATTTCTTATGTTGCTGTCAGTATGCGCATTATGACAAGAATGAGTAAACATGTGATAGACAAAATAGGCAACAGTGAAAATTTTGTGAAAGGACTTCATTCTGTCGGAGATTTTGACCCGAACAAAAGATTCATCATGCATTTTCCTGACGAACATCTTGTGTGGAGCATTGGTTCTGGTTATGGAGGAAATGCCCTGTTAGGTAAAAAATGTTTTTCTTTAAGAATCGCATCATGGTTAGGATATAATGAAGGGTGGCTCGCAGAGCATATGGTGATTATGGGCATTGAAGACCCTGACGGCAATATTACCTATGTCACTGCTGCAATGCCTTCTGCATGCGGAAAAACAAACCTTGCGATGATGCAGTCGGCACTGCCTGGTTATAAAATATGGACTTTAGGCGATGATATTGCCTGGTTTCACATAGGCGATGACGGAAGGTTATACGCTATCAATCCTGAGATTGGGTTTTTTGGAGTCGCTCCAGGAACATCAAATAAAACCAATCCTAACATGATGCTAACATTGAAAGGTAATAAATTTTATCCCACTCTTTTTACTAATACTGGGTTGAATCTGGATACAAAAGAACCATGGTGGGAAGGAATGGATGCCCTTCCAGGGAAAAATATGCAGGACTGGCAGGGGAATAAGTGGGATGCTTCCTCAAATACACCAGCAGCACATCCTAACTCAAGATTTACTGTTTCCATTTACAATACTCCCACACTTTCAAAAGAGTTTGATAATCCAAAGGGCGTACCGATTTCAGCCATCATCTTTGGTGGGAGAAGAACACACTTAATTCCACTTGTCACAGAAGCATTTTCATGGGACCATGGTGTCTTCATTGGAGCAAGAAGTGGTTCTGAAACCACTGCTGCAGCAATACATAAAGTCGGCATGTTGAGAAGAGACCCTATGGCAATGCTTCCTTTCTGTGGATATAATATGGCGGATTATTTCAGCCATTGGATGAATATGGGCAAAAAAATGAAACATCCGCCAAAAATTTTTTCGGTTAACTGGTTTAGAAAAGATGATGATGGAAACTTTATCTGGCCAGGATTCGGAGAAAATATCAGGGTTCTCAAGTGGATTATTGACAGGGTAAACAACAAAGTATCTGCAAAAGAAACCCCTATTGGTCTTGTGCCATATGCACAGGACATAGATACCACTGGTATTGATCTTTCCAGAGAAAAACTTGATAAAATCCTTGATGTTAATATCAAGGAATGGAAAGAAGAACTTGAAGATGTAAAAAAGTTTTTTGAAGGTTTTGGAAGTAAACTTCCAGGGTATCTATGGGAAGAATTCGAAAAAATTTATAAACAGGCAACCTGATTAGATTTACTTATTTATTGCGGTATTGAGTTTACCAATTTCTGAAATTATATATTCGCATTCTGCGCCATATTTGTCCATTATTTTTTCAATACTCGCATTTTCTACTTCAGAAAAAAGTTGTTTTAGAGGAACTTTACTGATTTGCGAAACAGCCCATACAATTGAAATTTCAGCAAAATTATAGTGTTCTCTCAACTGCTCGAAATCTTTTTCAGATATTCTGGATGTAGAGATGATTTTTTTCGCAATAGAATCTGCCTGATATTGGGTTACTGCTCGTTTTTGAATTTCAAGCGCAGCAGCATACACATGCAACACATTTTCTTTGCCTTCGTCTATCAGTTGGTCAATAGTTTTGAAACTTGAAACAACCTCCTCTTTTGTGGTGGGATGTATCCCGGCAAATACCAGAGAAACAAAAGGCAATAACATAAAACTTGCAAGAATCCTGAATTTCATTGACCCTCTCTATGAAATATAAAAAACCCGTTTATTGAATATCCTCAAGGATGTTCATCAAATCATCCTCATGTTCTATTTCATCCTTCAAAATTGAAAGTACCATTAAGTAAGTAATCGGGTCTTTGTCCTTCAGCATCTCAGCAAGTTTCTGATACACTTCTATGGCACACTGTTCACCCTTAATATTCTGTTTCAACACAGGTATCACATCAGGGTTTTCTGGCGCATCATAACCGCAATTTGTAAGTTTATACCAGTCCTCTGGCTTCAGGACAGGCGTACCACCCAGTTGTATAATTCTGTCAGCAATCATTCCAGCATGCTTTAATTCATCGGCTGCGTGCTGACCAAGTTCAGCAGCAACTTCTTCCCTGAATTTTCCTTTTACCACTTTTTCTCCAAGCCAGTACTGATAATAGGCAAGCCATTCATCAGAAAGCGCCTTATTCAATTCCTTCACAACTCCATTAATATCTGCTTTGATAATTTTTATTCCTTTCCTTTCCACTGTATCCTCCCTGTCGGTTAATTTATTTATATTTAGATTACCATTTATCCTGGCAAGTTTCAACTACGGCAGATTCCTGCGTAGTTTTGTCTGCACCGTAGCGTATGTGAATAATATTTTGCTGTCATCCATTGGGTATTTTCCTATTTTTTTGGTTTTCTTCTTTCCCCACTTCCCGCAGGAAAGACAGAAGCATTATGAACAATTAGCGAAGGCGCAGCAACAAAACAAGGATAAAAGCATCTGCGTTCCGCGATAACCTTACACCTGCTTGTTCGAAGCCTTCGCAGTGCAAGGCGTATACGGAGAAGGCAAGTTTGCAGGTGCAGCGGATTTATCCGTAGTTTTGTCTGCACCGCAGCGTATGTGAAATAATGCTTTGCTGTCATCCATTCAGTTTTTTTGTTTTCTTGTTTTCCCACTTCCAGCAGGAAAGACAGAAGCATTATGAACAATTAGCGAAGGTGCAGCAACAAAACAAACAGGAAAGCAATAACGGTCTGCCATATCAATAGCAGTTGACTGTCCGAAGCCAGCAGAGTGCGAAGCGCCCACGGTGCTGGCACGTTTCAACTGCGGCAGATTCCTGCGTAGTTTTGTCTGCACCGCAGCGTATGTGAAATAATGCTTCTGTCTTTCCTACCCCTCATCCTTCTCTTTTTCCCAGCTCCCTATCCAGCATCACAATCGCAGGTCCCTGCTCTTTTATCATTTTCAATGTCTCAAGAATCTGTGATGCATTTTTCTCTTCTTCAACCTGCTCATTCACAAACCATTGAAGCATAATCATTGCAGGGTTATCTCCTGCTTTTTGAGCAAGAGAAACAAGGTTATTAATCATTGCTGTCACCTTTTTCTCATGCTCAAGGGTTTTTTCAAATATCTCAGTGACAGAAGCAAAATCTGTTGGTGGCTGGTCAATGGCAAGAAGTGTTATCTCTGCTCCCACATCAACCATAAACTCAAAAAATTTCATCGCATGGCTTACTTCTTCTTTTGCCTGAACTTTCAACCAGTGAGCAATTCCTGAAAGGTTTTTGCTTTCACAATACGCTGCCATGCTTAAATAAAGATAGGCAGAATATAATTCATTCCTTATCTGCTCATTCATTGCCTTCTGCAAATTCTTTTCCATCTTCCTCCCTTGTTATGCTCCAAATTTGTCAAATTTTAAGGCGTTCGCAAGCAACATATACATGATATTTGTTGCGGGTATTGTTCCAAGTATTCCTTTTGCACATGCCCTTTCTGTAAATGTATCAACATCATCTGGCATTGCATTTTTTGAAACAATTGCAAGTGGTACAGGATGCCAGGAGTGTCCTTTTAAAACACATGGCGTAGAATGGTCTCCTGTTACACATACCACTTCAAATTTTAGATGCTTGATTGTTGAAATTTTTTCATCAAACTCTTCTATGGCTGCAACCTTTTTCTCAAAATTTCCGTCTTCTCCTGAACTGTCGGTCTTCTTGTAATGGAGATAGAAAAAGTCATATTCACTGTAGAGGTCGTTGAGTGTCTTTATTTCGTCATCAATACTTTCAAGTCCCTTAACCACATCCATCCCGACAAGTTTTGCAAGTCCTTTGTACATAGGATAACTTGCAATACACGCTGGTTTTAAAAGATATCTCTGTTGAAATGGCTCTATCTCAGGAATACCTGAAAATCCCCTTAACAGAATGCTTTTTGCTTTTGTATCTACACCCGCCAGAAGGTGTTCAACCTTTTCAAGAAACTGATTCAAAACTTCTGCTGTAAATCTGGCTTCCTCTTTCAACGGTGTAATCTTTTTAATAGGAAGCCCTTCTTTTTGCGGATCGTTTTCAGAAACAAAAGGAGACAGGTTTTCTCCTCTCAATAAAATTGCAAGTCGGTGTTCTTTTACTGTTTGAATAATAATCTGAACATTATTAATGCTTTTGATACTTTCCTGAATTCTAGCCACAAGATTTCTGTTTTCTTCTGTGGGAATCCTTCCAGCCCTTCTATCTGTGACTGTATGATTATCATCTATGGTTGCAAAATTGCCCCTGATGGCAAGGTCGTTCTTTTCCATTTCCATACCTATCCCCAGAACCTCAAGCACACCCCTGCCTATCTGATGTGCAATGGGGTCATATCCGAACAGGGACAGATGCGCAGGACCACTGCCTGGCGTAATACCAGGCAGCACAGGAATTGACAATCCACACATACCTGATTTCGCAATTGAATCAAGATTGGGCTTTTTTGCCGTTTCAAGTTCTGTAAGACCGGTTTCAGGATGCGGCAGGCCTCCCAGACCATCCATTACAAGCAAGAGAATCTTATTCTCGTTTTTCTTGATGACGTTTTTTAATATTTTCTCAAATTCCATGGTTGAACCCCGGATTTGGACCTCAGAAAGATTGATAATTTCTTCATTTTAGGGTACTATAAATATGCGGAAATGTCAAAACTTGCGGACTTGACTCTCTTTTTTACTTAATTCCGAAAAAAGGATAATTATTATGCTTTTTATAGTGGCAACTCCCATAGGCAATCTTGAAGACATTACCTTCAGGGCACTGAATGTGTTGAAAACTGTTGATTTTGTTGTTTCAGAAGATACAAGAGAAACAAGGAAATTGCTCAATTACTTTCAGATTCAAAAACCTCTACTCAGTTATTACAGGGGGTGTGAAAAAAGCAGGTCTCATCAGATTATGAAATTATTGAACGAAGGCAAAAACGTTGCGCTTGTATGCGACAGGGGAACACCAGGAATTTCAGACCCTGCTCACTATATCGTAAGAAGATGCCTTGAAGAAGGCATACAGGTGTCCCCTGTACCAGGACCTTCTGCTTTAATGGCTGGTCTGTCAGTTTCCGGAGAGATCCTGGATGCTTTCTCTTTTTATGGGTTCTTGCCAAGAAAGAAAAATAAAAAACTTGAATTTTTCAAAAACATGGGAGAAAGAGAAGAAACCATTGTTTTTTTTGAATCTGTTCACAGGTTTCTGGAAACACTTGAGATTCTCAATCAACTGTTTCCTGAAAGACGGCTTGTTGTGTGCAGGGAACTGACAAAAAAATTTGAGGACATTGTTGCTGGCAGTGTGAACCAGATGTACAATAAATTTAAACAAACCACAGTAAAAGGTGAATTTGTTCTCATTCTCGGAGGAAAACAATGTTGATGAAATGGTTCAGGAAAAAAAGAAATTTTAGAATGGTGATGATCGTGACCGCAGCACTTGTAATTCCGGGCTTTATCATATGGGGTGTAAGCATTTCAGGCACTGATAAACGATATCTTGTGGCAACAGTGAACAAAGAACCGATTTATCAGCACGAATTTTATAAAACTCTTGAAGAAATACGACAGCAATACAGAGATATTTTGAAGGACAATTATGCAAAACTCATCAATGAAACAGAACTTGAAAAAATGGTCCTTAACAGGATGATACAGGAAAAATTGCTTGAGCAGCTTTATCGCAGGCATCACATCAGGGTAAGAGATTCAGAAATTCTTGAAGTGATAAAATCTGATCCATCATTCAAAAATGAAAAAGGCCAGTTTGATGAAGCAAAATTCAGGGCGTATTTTTCACGTATTTCTCCTGAAAAAACAAAAGAGATTGAAGATCAGATAAGAAATAGCATTAAATACCAGAAACTTAAACAGGAAGCCCTTTCAGAAACAACGATCGTGGTATCAGACCAGGAAGTAAAGTCCCTGATGGGTGATAAGATGGATGAAAATAAATTCCAGGATATCAAACGATATGTTCAGTCACAGAAAGAAGACCAGTATTTTCAGCAGTGGCTTGGAAAACAAAAAGATAGGGCAAAAATTGAGATTTTTGTTAACCTTGACAGGAAAACAAACTCATAAAAATGGAAGCAAAAGAGACCCTTCAATACGAAATATATCTTCTGGACGCGATATGCAGAGGCCTGCAGGCAACACTAAATGTTGACAAAATAGTCCATATTATCCTGACAGGACTCACAGCAGGTGCTTCCCTTGGTTTCAGCAGAGCAGCGATATTTTTTATCAATGAAACTGGTATCCTGCATGGTGGAAGGGGTATAGGTCCTTATGACCAGAATGAAGCAGGCCAGATATGGAAAGATCTAACAAACTCTGATGTGGCGCTGACAGAAATGTTTGACAATAGCCATAGAAGAACCCTTGAAAGCCAGAGATTCCCTGTGGAAATCAAATCCATCCGATATGAAATTGCAAAACTTCCAGCCAGCAGTCCTTTGAAAAAGGTGATTGATGCTAACGAAACTGTATTACTGAAAGAGGATGAGAGGTTTCTTGTTCCTGATGAATTCCACTGGTTTGTAAGGTATGCAACGCAGGTGGTGATTGCCCCTATTACCATTTCAGGGAAAATTTCTGCTGTGGTGTTTGCTGACAATGCCTTTCATTATAAAGAAATCACTCCTGCAACAATATCATTTCTTTCAATTGTGCTCAATCAGGCAGGCCTTGCCCTGAGTAATGCCTTTGCTTACGAAGCAACAAGGCACAACCTGCAGCAGGTACAACACTTAAACGAAAAACTCAGACAGGTCCAGGAAGAACTACTGGCATGCGAAAGATTTGCTGCTGCAGGAAGAATTTCCACATATCTTGCGCACGAAATTCGGAATCCACTCGCAACCATAGGAGGGTTCGCCAGACAGATTCTTGAAATATCCAGAGAAAAAAGCAGTGATCCAAGGATTGCCAGAAATGCAAGAATTATTGCCAATGAGGTGAGAAGGCTTGAACTTGTATTGAACAACCTCCTGAGGTTTTCATTCAAACAGCCGGCAAAGAAGCAAAATATTCATCTTCTCAGTTTCCTCAACGAACTGATAGAACTGCTTTCAATCATTATTGAAGACAGTGGAATTCAACTCAAGCTCAACATTCCGGAAAACATTCATGTATACGCAGACAGCGTGCAGTTGAGTGAGGTTTTTTACAATCTTATCCATAATGCCATTGAAAGTATGAAACCCGGAGACTCCCTGACAATACGTGCCAACGAAGAGGATCTGTCTGTGTGGGTGGAAATTACTGACACGGGTTACGGAATACCACCAGATGTGATGGAACAATTATTTAAACCCTTTTTCACCACGAAATCTCATGGAATGGGACTCGGGCTCCATCTGGTGAAAACTATTATAGAAGAAAATCATGGTGGCAAAATCGAGATTAAGTCCCGCGTTGGTACAGGAACAAAAATCCGTTTTACGATTCCTAAAAAGGAGGCGTAGGGTGAAAAAAATACTACTGATTGAAGACGAATCAAATCAGAGAATGCTCTGCACAGAAACCCTTGAAAAAGAAGGTTATCAGATTATTGCTTCATCAAATGGCGAAGACGGGCTAAACCTTTTGAAAAACAATGATGTTGACCTGGTCATTGTTGACATCAGAATGCCTAAAATGAGCGGGCTTGAAACAATTGCCAGCATCCTGGGACAGAGGAAAAATCTCCCTGTCATCATCTACACCTCGTATCCCCAATATAAAACAGATTTCATGAGCTGGGCTGCAGATGCGTATATCATTAAAAGTTCAACAGGTTTAAGTGAACTTGTTGCCAAAGTCAAGGAGTTAATTGGT
Organism: bacterium; assembly: GCA_035392545.1. Classification (GTDB taxonomy): domain Bacteria; phylum Ratteibacteria; class UBA8468; order B48-G9; family DTJG01; genus DTJG01. The sequence continues at coordinate 1,279 of DAONMJ010000062.1, read as the reverse complement.
GAATGAAAACATACTTACCCTGATTCTTGCTGGAGGTAAGGGAGAACGATTGTATCCCCTTACAAGGGACAGGGCAAAACCATCAGTACCTTTCGGAGGCATCTATCGCATCATAGATTTTACACTGAGTAATGCCATAAACTCGGGTTTGAGAAAAATTTATGTTCTCATTCAGTATAAGTCCTACTCACTTCAGCGCCATATAAGGGAGGGTTGGAATATCTTCAGCAGGGAACTCGGAGAATTTATTGATGTCATTCCTGCACAGATGAGAATAGGAACTGACTGGTATCTTGGAACAGCAGATTCTGTTTTCCAGAACATATATTTTCTCAATCAGGAAAAACCTGATCTTGTCCTTGTTCTTTCAGGAGATCATATTTACAAGATGGATTACAGAAGGATGATTGAATTTCACAAACAGAAAAACGCTGATTTAACAATAAGCGTGTTTGACGTTCCTGTACGGGAAGCAAAAAGGTTTGGTGTTCTTGAGGTGAATGAAAAACAGGAAGTAATCAATTTTCAGGAAAAACCAGAAAACCCTGTTCCTTCCCCTCATAGCCCTGGTAACTGTCTGATATCCATGGGCATTTACCTGTTTAATACTGAGGTACTTGTGCGTCGTATCATTGAGGATGCAAAAAAACCGGATAGTACCCATGATTTCGGAAAGGATGTGATACCCGCGATGATTGGAAAGGACAGGGTATTTGCGTTTCCTTTCACTGATGAAAACAGGAAAGAGACAAAATACTGGAAGGATATCGGAACCATAGAAGCATATTATGAAGCAAACATGGACCTGGTGAGTGTGGAACCTGTGTTGAACCTGTATGATACCCAATGGCCCATTCGCACATTTCAGGAACAACTTCCCCCTTTGAAAACTGTGTTTTCTCTTGGAGAAAGAATAGGAATGGTTCTTGACTCAATCATTGGCGGAGGATGTATCATCAGCGGTGGAAGGGTGTATAGGAGTGTACTGTCTCCATGGGTAAGAATCAATAGTTATGCGGATGTTAGTGAATCAATATTACTGGATAGAGTAAATGTGGGAAGATACTGTAAAATAAAAAGAACTATTATTGATAAGAATGTTGTGGTTCCTCAGGGCACTATCATTGGTTATGACCCTGTGGAAGACAGAAAAAGGTTTGTCGTAAGTGAAACAGGAATTGTTGTGATTCCAAAAGATTATCAATGGTAAATTAAAAAAGAGGAGAAAAATGCCAGAACTTAGAAAAGATCCTGTTATAGGTAGATGGGTTATCATCGC
>DAONMJ010000061.1:0-9763 GCA_035392545.1 bacterium | reverse complement strand
TGGGGGAGATTTCAAAAAATCCCCCTTAGTCCCCCTTTTGAAAAGGGGAGACCTGGATGAGGAATTTGTAAAGGGGGAGAATGAGGGTGGTAGAGGGGCTGGGGGAGATTTCAAAAAATCCCCCTTAATCCCCCTTTTGAAAAGGGGGATATCAGGAGAGAAATTTTGTAAAGGGGGTTAACGAGAAGGTAAAGGAAGTCTGGGATTGATTTGATGAAATCCCCTTAATCCCCCTTTTGAAAAGGGGAGACCTGGATGAGGAATTTGTAAAGGGGGATATCAGGAGAGAGATTTAGTAAAGGGGGATATCAGGAGAGAAATTTTGACAAATGGGGGGCAGCACAATATGATATATCATGACTGCGTCACAAACATCAGTACACAAAGCCAAAAGAAAAAATGAATTCCAGAGAAAGATTTCTCAGATGTCATCTGTTCAAAGAAGTTGACCACGTTCCATTTGTTGAAATTGCTGTATGGACTGAAACAATCAAAAGATGGTTGAAGGAAGGGCTTCCTGCAGATGTTGACGCAACATTTTACATAAATGGCATGATTGGCAATGAATTTTTCGGATTTGAAAGATGGGAGTATATTCCATTACGCACAGACATGATTCCTCGTTTTGAATATCAAGTGATTGAAGAAGACGAAAGGACCATCACAGCAAGACATGGAAATGGTATCGTGACAAAGGCATTAAAGGTGGGAACTGTCCGTGGAACAAGAATGAGTATGGACCAATATTTAAGTTTTCCTGTTACCGACAGAAAAAGTTTTTATGAAATGAAAAAAAGATACAACCCCTATTCCCCCGCCAGATATCCACGATGGTGGAATGACCTTATTGCCTGTTATAAGAACAGGAGTTATCCTCTGGCTCTTACAGGCATCGGTGGTTTTGGTCTCTACAGCATGCTAAGAAATTGGATGGGTACAGAAAATGCATGTACTATATTTTACGACGACCCATCTTTTGCTGAAGAGATGCTTGATTTTCTGGTTGAGTTTTTCGTTCAACTGACAGAAAAAGCATTAAACGATGTCGATGTTGACTGGTACAACTATTTTGAGGATTTCGCATACAAAACAGGACCACTTGTTTCTCCATGCATCTTTAAAAAATTTTTATTGCCAAGATACAAACAAATTAACGGATATCTGATAAAACATGGAGTGAAAATAATCAGTCTTGATAGTGATGGGAATATTGAAGTACTTCTTCCTCTTATTATTGAAGCAGGCTTTAATCATATATGCCCTATGGAACAGGCAGCTGGCATGGATGCCGTGAAAATCAGAAAAACTTATGGCAGTGACCTTGCAATGCTGGGAAGTATTGATAAGAGGGAACTCGCAAAGGGAAAGAAAGAAATTGAACGAGAATTGTTGAGGCAAGTGCCTTATTTACTGGAAACAGGGGGGTATATCCCTACAATCGACCATGCAGTTCCCCCTGATGTGTCGTATGGAAATTTTATGTATTACCTTGAATTTAAGAAAAAACTCCTAGCAGGAAAGTATGGAATTTAAAGTGGAGGAAAAATGACAAAGAGAGAAAGATATTTGAAGGCATTGAGAAATCAACAGGTTGACTGTCTGGTATGGGCACCAAATTTTGACTACTGGTTGCACGTCAACACCAATGAAGGGACACTGCCTGAAAAATATAAGGGGATGAGCAGAAATGATATTGTTCGCGCAATCGGCGGATATATCTGGAACAGGCAACAGGGCATAAAAACAGTATATGACAGAAGCGTAAAAATCAAGTATGACACTGTAAATGATTGCTCAATTACTGAAATAAGTACACCTGTTGGTATTGTGAGATGCGTGCATAAGAAAACAGAAGGCGAGTCTCGATCAAAGCATCTCTCTGAACATTTTATAAAAAATGTAGATGATATTAAAGTAATGAAATACATTGCAGAAGCAATGAGGTTTGAGCCAGATTATGAGCCAACATTGAAAGCGCTTGAGGAAACAGGTCAGGATGGAGTTGTATTAAATGGCTGTTTTTCTGTCCCATTTATTCAGTTTGCCAAAATTGATGCCGGTTATATAAATGCCTTTTATTTATGGGTTGACTATAGAAAAGAGGTTGACGAATTACTGAACGTTTATCTTAAGAAATATCTTGAGGCAATAAAAATCCTTGCAGATGGTTATGCAGACGTGATTGCTACTGGTGATAATATGGATGGAGTGATGATTACACCACAAATATTCAAAGAATATGCAATTCCCTACTACCAGGAATGCAAAAAGATACTCAGTGAAAAAGGAAAAATTTTTGAAGGTCACTGGTGTGGAAGAACTGAAAACCTTCTTCCACTTGTTCCAGGATGTGGCCTTGATGTTGTGGAAGCAATTGTGACTGCGCCGATGGCAAAGATTACATTAAAAGAAGCCCTTGATATGCTTGACAACAAGGTCGTTCTTCAGGGAGGCATTCCATCGGTGCTTGTTTGCAAGGAAGGTGGAACAAGAGAGGATTTCATCAGGTATATCAATGAGGTCATTGTGCCTTTGAAAGGAAGAAGGTCTTTTATTCTTGGAATGAGCGATAATGTTCCGCCAAATGCTGATTTTGAAAGGGTTGAAATGGTGAGCAAACTTATTTCATAAATCCAGTTCAAGAACAGAAAATCCTGCTCTTTTGTCCTTTACTCTTTTTGCCTTTGTACCAGTAAGTTCAAGGATGATCAATTCACCTATTTTCCACACAGTAATTCCAGGTCTGATACAACCTGTCAGTGTGGTTTTTCTTCTGCCTGTCGTTGCATGCATATGCAATCTTGGAATATTATTTTCATCAGGAAAAATTGTACCGATGCCGGCTATTTCACTTGTTCCAGTGATATTTTGAAAAATAGGTATAATCGGAGAATCTCCTGGATTTTCAGGACCAGTAACAAGTTTTCCACTTCCAATTCCTCCAATCAAAATACATACACCACATTGAATGTTATGTTTCCTTGCGAAATCTTCAATGACGTCAGGCAATTTATCACCATCTTCAAGCCGCACAACAAAAACCCTTTTTATCTCTGCCTGGCTATATTTCATTTTTTTTCAAAATATTTTGCGACCTCTTTCAATTTTTCCCTTATGGGAATTTTCTGAGGACATTTTTCTTCGCACTTGCCGCATTCTGTACAGGCGGATGCTCTTTCTTCTACCTTGAGAGCAAAATACCCGTTGTGTGCACGTTTTTCCACACCGTACACATTTGCAACATTATACCAGTGAAAGTTTGAAGGAATGTTAACATTGTTTGGACATGGCATGCAATACCTGCATCCAGTGCAGTAAAGATTGAGCAGTTTTTTTCTTGACTCAAAAATTTCGTCAATTTTTTTGATTTCATCCTGAGTTAACGGTGAAAAATCACTCACTGTCTCAATGTTTTCCATCACCTGCTGGAGATTACTCATCCCTGAAATAGCAACATCAACACAGGGATTTGAAAGAACAAACCTTAATGCAAGCGCTGCTGTGCTTTTTTCATTTTTTTCTATCCAGGAAAGAAGTGTTTCTCCAGGATATCCAAATGTACCGCCACCAACAGGACCCATTACAACTACTCCAATACCTTTTTCATGAGCAAGCGCAATTGCTTCTTCGCTTTCTCTGTATAACAGATTATATTGAACCGTCATTGCTGAAAATTCGCCGGTATTGATAATTTTTTTCATTTTTTCGAGTGAGTCATGGACAGAAAATCCACGATACCTTATCAGTTTCTGATCAAGCGCTTTCTGGGTAAATTTCATAAATTGTTTATTGTGCCTGGTGTATGTTTCCCAATTTAAACTGTGTGTCAGGTAGAAATCAATATAATCTGTATTGAGTTTTTTTAATGCTGCTTCAAGCAATTGCCAGCACTGGTCATCAGTGTAGTTATTGTACATGCCAATTTTTGTCTGGATAATCAGTTTTTCCCTGGGGAAATTCTTTATTGCTCTGCCTATTGCTTCTTCACTCTGACCATTATGATAGAAGTGATGGCTGTCAATAAAATTCACTCCGTGCTCAATTGCGTATCTGATAATCTCTGCGGCTTTCTCAAAATCCACAGTGCCATCAGGCAACATCGGCAACCTCATGGCACCAAATCCAAGGATTGAAACATTGTATGAGGTGTTACCAAATTTTCTGTATTGCATCCTTTATCCTTTTGGTTATTAAATTTTTGAAAAATAGGTTAAACGTAAATTCGCTTGCAGGATATTTTGAGAACTGGTTTGTTTTTTTCAATGCCAAACTTTTGTGATATATGCCCTCCAATAATCCATATAATTTTACCACGATTTTTTCCCTCTTCAATAGCGAGAGGAATTTTTGTAATGTCTTTTAATGTTTTTTTATGTGTCTTCCAGTATTTTTTGAAACTCACCTCTTTTCCCATGCCAAGTGGAACGAAACGCTCATTTCTATCAGGTTGCTTCAACATCAGTGTTTTTTCCACTTTTTCTGCGTTTACATACGCAACAAGGATATCCTGATTGTTGAGAAATTCTTCTGAGTAATCAGTGTATTCTGTGACAATTTTCCATCCTGTTTCTGGAACAATTGTTTCTCCAGGAATTATAATTTGAACCGGTTTTTTCAGGATGATTTCTTTTTCATCAATTTTTTTGCATACACTCACTGTGTTTCCATTGCAAGTTGCATAAATTTTAAGTTTGTTAAGAAAACATTGTTTCTTCTGCAATATCAATATACGCAGATTTTCCACTGTTGCAAAATCTGGCGGATAGGTACTTCCAGACATTCTGATTAAAATCTGTCTTAAAAAAAATCTCTGGATGGATACCTGTTGTCTAACAAACATCCCTCTTGAAAATTCAATGCAACCATTTTTCTCAACAGCATATTTTTTTATTTTTTTTTCTGTGAAAGATTCGAGAAAAGCATATTCATCGCCAAGGATTTTCGCTGTTCTTGATATATTTTTCTTGTAAGCGGGATTGATTTTTTCAAGAAGAGGCAACACCTGGTGCCTCAAAAAATTTCTCGCGAATTTTGTATCCAGATTGCTTTCGTCAATCATATATCTGATTTTCTTCTTTTCAAGATAGGAAAGGATCTGCTTCTTTGATATTGAAAGCATTGGCCGCAAAAGTACAATATCATCCATCCTTGAAACAGGTTGCATCCCGCAAAGTCCTTTCAATCCAGTTCCTGTGATAAGGTTAAGCACAATCGTTTCAATCTGGTCATCAAGAGTGTGAGCAGTAACAATCATTTTGCATCCTGTTTTTTTTGCAATTTCAACAAGCGCTTTGTATCGTTTGATGCGAGCCTGTTCTTCAATAGACCTCCCTTTTTCTTTCTTCACCTTAATTTTTTTCCAGTGAAAAACTGACTGATAGTTTGTTGAAAGTTGTTTGACAAAATCAAGTTCCCTGTCTGCATTTTTCCTCAATCCATGATGAATATAGGCAATGTGCATTCTTGCTTTTATCTCAGGCATTTCATTTGCCACGAGATCAACAAGTGCAACAGAATCAGGTCCTCCTGACACAGCAAATAAAATCCCATTTTTGCCAGGAATGACGCGGGTTCCATCAATCATGGCTTGAATAATCTCTTGAAAATCCTTGCTCATACATTTACAATAATTCCAAAATGCTTATCAGTCAATACTCTGAAGCACTTGACAAGTTTGAAAGCCAGTGATATATTGAAAAAAAATAAATGGAAGGAGGTGAAGACGAATGAATAAAGCAGAATTGATCGAAGCAGTAGCAAAGGTGGTAACTACAAAAAAGGAAGCCGCTGCAGCAGTAGACACAGTTATTGACAGTATTAAGGCATCTTTGAAAAAGGGGAAACCGGTAACGCTGGTGGGGTTCGGCACATTCAAGGTTGTCAAGAGAAAAGCAAGAACAGGGCGCAATCCAAGAACCGGTGCCACAATTAAGATTCCCGCAAAGAACATTCCTGTATTCAGAGCGGGTTCTGAGTTGAAGGCTGCTGTTAAGTAATAGGGTTATTGAAAGAAACCAAGGTACGGATCTCCTGTGAGGTCCGTATCTTTTTTTACAGAACTTTAAACTTTTTGAATGGCCAGTAACGGATGGTTAATCTGGCGTGGACAGAGGATATTTGAACAGGTCCCCAGACACTGCTGTCTGAACTGTTGTTTCTATTGTCTCCAAGAACAAAGATTTCTTCTGTTTTCAGTCGCACGGGGTCAACTTTATAATCGGGTTTTTCCATAATATACGGTTCTTCAACTTTTTCACGATTTCTATATAAATAACCGTTTTTTACTTCGATAAGATCACCCTCAAGCCCAACAACTCGCTTGATAATGATGCCATTTTTTTCCAGAGGATCGTCACAGGCAATGATATCTCCGTAATCAAGCTTTTCAAATTTTGCTCCAATCAAACGATCTCCAACTTCCAGTGTTGGAAGCATTGATTCAGAGATTACCTGATAAAATCTGACGCCCCGCAACCCAAAATAGTATCCAACAAGAAAAAGAATGGCTGCACCAATAACTGTCTTAATAATTCTGAAAATCATAAAATAATTATACACCATCAAAACAGTTAATAAAATAACCTGTTTCTGCAATGTCTTGACACCGATATACTCTTACAGGTATAACTAATCAACAATGAATAAAAAAATTTTTTAAAACAACTGTATCCAAAAGGATAAATTTTTTTGTCACTATGCCTGTTCCATCTGAAAAAATTGACGAAATCATTGAAAAAATTGACATACTTGAAGTGGTATCAAAGTATGTACAATTAAAAAAAACGGGAAGAAATTATAAGGGACTCTGCCCTTTTCATCCAGAAAAGACGCCTTCTTTCTTCGTAAGTTCTGACAAGCAAATTTTCCATTGTTTCGGATGTGGCACAGGTGGTAATGTTTTGAGTTTTCTGATGAAAATTGAAAACACCAGTTTTTCAGAAGCAGTTGCGCTTGCAGCAGAAATAGCAGGCGTACAGATACAGGTTTCTGGGTACTCAGATGAAGCGGATGTAAGAAGAAAACCAATTCTTGAAGCAAATAAAATAGCAATGAACTTTTTCAAGAAGTCCCTCGAAACAAGCCAGGGCAATGTGGCAATTGATTTTCTTGAAAAACGCGGAATAAGCCAATTGTATCGTGAAAAATTTTGTGTAGGGTATGCACCGCCTGGTAATGGTTTACTGGATTATTTGAATACCAGCAAATTGTCAATTGTCAATTTTGAGCAGGCGGGTCTTGTGATAAAAAAAGAAACCGGATATACAGACCTTTTCAGGCACAGAGTGATCATACCAATTTTCGATCATCGCAATAATATCTGTGGTTTTGGAGCAAGATCTATTGAGGATCAGCAGCAACCAAAGTATTTGAATACGTCTGAAAACTATGTTTTTAAAAAGGGTAATCTCTTTTATGGATTGAATTGGGCAAAAGAAAAAATAAAAGGTTCTGGATTTGCAATCATTGTGGAAGGATATTTTGATCTTATAAAAATGCATATGGCTGGATTTGAAAATACTATCGCTCCTCTGGGAACAGCCCTTACAGAAAACCATATCAGGACTTTGAAACGATGGACAGACAAAATACTTCTGGTTTTTGACTCTGATTCCGCTGGCACATCTGCTGCTTTCAGAAGCCTTGAAACCATACTTGCAGGCGGCTTTGAGGCAAAAATCGGAGTGATGCCTTCTGGTTTTGACCCTGAAGATTTTCTTGATAATTATGGCGCTGATGCGTTGAAAAAATTACTCAATCAGTCAAAAGATTTTGTTGATTTTGCTTTTCATATCGGAAGCCAGAAACATTCTATTGATAATCCCAGAGGACGTGCCGCCCTGATAGAAGAGATACTTGGTCTAATAAAACATATCCCGGATAGCATTGAAAGGTCTATCCGGATTGGACAACTTGCAAAAATTGCAGACGTTGACGAAAGTATCCTTGCGCAGCAACTGGACAACATTCCTGAAAAAAATAAGTCCCGGGCTTTTGCTCAGGTTCCTGTTCAGAAAACTCAATCCTGTGCAGGAAATCACGCAGAAAAAACCCTGATCAGAATACTTTTCAGTCAACCCTCCTGGGCTAATGAAATTAAACCATACCTTGGTTTCCTGCCAGAAACAATCAGCATGGTCGTGGAACACTGCGCCAGCAACGAAATATCCGAAAATAATATTTCAAAAATTTTGAATCAAATCAATAATCCAGACCTTAGTGGTTTTTTGACCCAGGCGATTTTTAAAGAAAATGGCACTGAAAATATTGATGTAACAAGAAAGGAATTTTATGACTGTGTCAAAATGTTGTGTAAGAAATCCCTTGAAAATCGTCGCAGGAAATTGCAGGAAATTATCAAACAAAAAACAGAAACCGGACAATCCTGCGATAAAGAACTTGAAGAATTGCAATTTTGCATTAACCAGGCAAACGTGAAAAATCTTGAATCAATTTTGTCCGGACAAGAAAGGAGCGTTGATGTCCAAAATGGCGAAAAAGAATAATAAAAAGAGTGAAAAATCAATTTCATCTGGAGAGAAAAAGAAGAAAACCGCCCCGAACAGGAATGTCAAATCTGTGGAAGTTTCTTTTTCTGAAGAACGATTCAAAAAGGCAAAAGACCAGATTCTTGCCCTTGGCAGAGAAAATAAGACAGTTTTCATTGAAGATATCAACAAATTTCTTCCCATAGATACCCCTGGAGATAAAATTGATGAGCTTTTTGATGAACTTGAGGAAAGGCATATTGAAATTGGCGATGACCTTTTTGCAGAAAAGGAAAGCGAAGAAGACACAAGAATGGTCCTTGAAGACCTTCGAAATCCTCTGAGGGCTTATCTTAAAGACGCTGGTTCTTTTAATCTTCTCACCTCAGAAGAAGAGGTCGAAATAGCAAAAATAATGGAGAAATACAAAAAAGCGCTTCAACAGATGTGCAAGAAAAGAAGAAACGGTAAAAATCTTGACAGAATTCACAGGTACCAGCAGGAATATGTTAAAGCAAGAGATAGATTGATTCAGGCAAACCTCAGGCTTGTTATCAGCATTGCAAAAAAATATTCAAACCCAAAACTTTCTCTGAGAGATTTAATTCAGGAAGGTAATATCGGTCTGATGAAAGCAGTAGAAAAATTCAGATACAAAGAGGGATTTAAATTCAGCACCTATGCAACATGGTGGATAAGACAGGCAATTACAAGGGCTATTGCAGACCACTCTGCAACAATAAGAATACCCGTACACATGATAGAAAAAATTAACAAACTCAGCAAGGCGTACAGATGGCTTTCACAGAGTTTAGACAGAGAACCAACAGACGAAGAGCTTGCAAAAGTAATGAACACTGACTCTGAAAAGATTAAGAAAATCAAGAAATCAATGAGACCTGAACCTGTTTCACTGGACATGCCTGTAGGAGACGAAGAAAGGGCAACCGTTGGAGATTTTATTGAAGATAATGAAGAATCCAGCCCTCTTACTCATACAAGAAGAACGCTGTTGAGGGAAGAACTTGAAAAAGCGTTTGAGATTCTTGATGAAAGGGAGGAAAAAATTCTCAGACTCAGGTTTGGTCTTGACAGGGATGGTTATGCAAGAACACTCGAGGAGGTCGGTAAGTATTTCAATCTGACAAGGGAAAGAATAAGACAGATTGAAGGGAAAGCCATCCAGAAATTGAAAAATGCACCGCGCGCTTCCAAACTCAAACCATTTCTTGACCAGATAAATTTCACATAACCTGGACCATCGTTTGAACTTCATA
>DAONMJ010000060.1:0-9907 GCA_035392545.1 bacterium | reverse complement strand
GGGGCAGTGACATCAATGCAGCATGTGGACAACTTGCCGGAGCAAGGAGTTTCTTTGAATGAAGCAAAAGATTATTGTGCCATTGCGATTGATATAGATGGTACAATCGTGCAACCTGTGAGTTCCTGGAGATACATTCACGAAAAACTTGGCAAATGGGATGTTCTCGCTTACAGATATCAGGATATGTTTCTTGCTGGCAAGATTACTTATCGTCAGTTTTGCAAACTGGACGCAGCACACTGGAAAGGTATTCCTGAAAAAAAAATTTCAAGTTTATTCAAAAATGTTCCATATACAAGAAATGCAAAAAGATGTCTTTTGAAGTTGAAGGATATGGGATTTCAACTAATTGCATTATCCACAGGATTACAATATATTCCTGAGAAGTTGCAGGATGAGATTGGCTTCAAAATTGTTGTATCAAACAGACTTCTTTCCCGCAGGGGAATATTAACAGGCGGAGTGAAAATTAATATTTCTCACGGCGAGAAAGGCATTGTTTTAAGAAAAATCCTTAAAAAACTTAATCTATCTTCAGACCAGGTTATTTGTGTTGGAGATAGCGATGGAGACATACCTATGGCAAAAATGTGTGGGTTTTCAATTGCATTTAATTCTTCTTCGCAGAAGTTAAACAAAGTTGTTGACTTTGTCTGTGAAAGTCAAAATTTTATAGAGGTTTTGAGCGTTATAGAGAAATTAATTTCTCAGTGATGTTACTGGCGATGGTAACCTGCCACCTCTTTTGATGAATTTTGATGACGAAAATTTGTTTACTGGCATCACAGGCATTTTTCCAAGCAGTCCGCCAAAATTCACTTTCTCCCCCGCCTTTTTCCCTGGTACCGGGATAATTCTTGCAGCAGTGGTTTTGTTGTTAATAATTCCAATAGCAAGTTCGTCAGCGATGATTGCGCTTATCGTGTCTGGCGGCGTGTCTCCTGGAATTGCGATCATGTCCAGACCGACAGAACATACTGCTGTAAATGCTTCAAGTTTTTCAATGTTAAGGGCTTTTGATGCAACGGCTTCAGCCATGCCAGCGTCCTCACTGACCGGAATAAATGTGCCGCTTAACCCTCCCACATTTCCGCTTGCCATGGCTCCTCCCTTTTTTACAGCATCCATCAGCAGGGCAATTGCAAGCGTTGAACCTGGCGCACCGATTTTTTCTATTCCGAACGCTTCGATAATTTCTGCAACTGAGTCACCCGGTGAAGGAGTCGGTGCAAGCGAAATATCAACAATTCCAAATGATACTCCAATTTTCTTTGCCAGTTCTCGTCCAACAAGTTCTCCTGCCCTCGTGATTTTAAAAACTGTTCTTTTTATAATTTCTGACAATTCTGTCATATCACACTCGCGATTTTTTTCTACAACACTTCTCACGGCGCCAGGACCACTGATTCCAATATTCAAAGACGCTTCTGATTCTCCGGGTCCATGAAATGCGCCTGCCATGAAAGGGTTATCTTCTGGTGCATTGACGAAAATCACAAACCTTGCGCAACCAATGCCATTATGTGTTTTTCTGGCTGTTTTATTAAGCATTTCGCCCACAATTTTTACGACATCCATGTTCATTCCTGAAGATGTCGTTCCAGCATTAAGAAAGCAACATACCCGTTCTGTGGAAGCAATGACATCAGGCATACAATCAATAAGGATTTTTTCTGCCTCTGTCATTCCTTTGTGGACAAGCGCACCAAAACCTCCAATGTAGTCAATTTCTGATTCTTTTGCAGCCAGATCAATAATCTTTGCCATGTCAAGGTATTTTTTTGATGTTGCGTGGGTTTCCATAACAAGACTTATCGGAGTGATGGATATTCTTTTGTTCACAATGGGAATGCCATACTTGATTTCAATTTCTCTTGCGTTTTTTACAAGAGATTTCCCGTATCTTACTATTTTTTTATGTACGTTTTTTTGAAATCGTGAAAAGTTTGAGTGGATACAATCCTTGATATTGACCCCAAGCGTTGTTGTTCTTATATCAAGTTTTTCAAAAAGTATCATTCTCGCAGTTTCATAAATTTCTTCTATTGAAAATGGCATGATTATATCCTGTGCATCATTTTGAAAATATTCTCGTGTTGAACCTGTATGATCAGTCCCATCTGTTTTCCAATTTTTTCAAGGTCTTTCACAATGGTTTCCACGGAACAATTTGCCTGCTTGATATCAACCAGCATTGCCATAATAAAATGATCCTCTATTATTTTCTGTGTAATGTCTTCTATATTGATGTTTCTTTTGAAAAGTGTCATTGAAATTCGCGCAACAATACCTTTTTTATCCTTGCCAATAACCGTGATAAAAACAAGTTCTTTTTTCATTATATCTCCCTGAGTCATTATAACAGAAATTAGGATTTTATTCGTTTTTTTCTTATTATTAGTTTAACTATTTCCATCATCCACAATGGCAAAGTTGAGATTGTCATTGCTATAACTATATCAATTCCCATAATAGGCACTGTCCTGAATATTGTTTTTGATACCGGTAAATAAATTGCAGCCAATTGTAATAAAAATGACAATATAACAGCATAAACAAGTTTCATGTTTGTTGAAAACTTCAGTTTAAATATTGAATGAACATCGCTTCTCAGATTAAAGGAATGAAACAATTGCGAACAGGTAAGCACAAAAAATGTCATCGTTCTTGCTCTTTCAATACCTGCTTTTTCTATGTAAATCACATACAAGAATGTGGCCAGTGCGCACATTGCTATAAAGAATCCCTGCAGTATTATCATTTTTCCACTTTCTCTATTAACAATTTGTTCATCGGGTTTTCTTGGCGGTTTTTCCATATTACCGGGGTCTGCAGGGTCTACACCCAGTGCCAGAGCAGGTAGACCATCAGTAACGATATTTATCCAGAGTATATGAATGGGCAAAAGTGGGACCGGTGTTTTCAAAAATGAGGCAAAAAACATCAGCATAATTTCTCCTGCATTACACGAAAGAAGGTAATGCACAAACTTTTTTATGTTCTCATAGATTGCCCTGCCCTCTTCCACTGCTGCCACAATGGATGCAAAATTGTCATCGGTTATGATCATGTCAGACACTTCTTTTGTCACATCTGTTCCTGTGATTCCCATTGCAATTCCTATGTCTGCCTCTTTTATAGCAGGAGCATCATTAACACCATCTCCTGTCATTGCGACAATTTCATTGTTTTCTCTTAATGCTCTGACAATTCTGAGTTTATGATGGGGGGATACACGGGCAAAAACAGAAACTTTGTTCACTGTTTCCTGTAAATGATTATCGTCTAAACTATCAATCCGGTCTCCTGCTATCACTGCATGTTCATTTTGAATTAATGATAGTTCCTTTGCTATAGCAATTGCTGATAATTTGTGGTCTCCTGTAATCATTTTGACTTTGATACCGGCTTTCTTACATTTTTCGATAGCAAGTTTTGCTTCATCCCTTGGCGGGTCAATCATGGCAAAAAGGCCTGTGAAGACAATGTTTGTTTCAACCGTTTTTTCCGAAATATCTGCATCGGGTTCAATATTTTTATATCCAGTGGCAAGAACCCTCAATGCTTGTTTAGCAAAACTGTCAGTTATATCAAGAATTAATTTTTTCCCTGTTTCATCAAGATGCTTTATGGAATTATTCTCTTCAATAAATGAGCACAGATTCAGTATAATGTCAGGTGCTCCTTTTATAAAGGATACGAGATTCTTATTATGCCTGACAATTACTGTCATTCTTTTTCTTTCCGAATCAAAAGGAATTTCATCGACGATCTGGAATGTATTTTCTATTTCTTCTTTCAATTTGCCTGCTTTTGCCGCAACAGTTAAAAGGGCACCTTCTGTGGGGTCCCCGGTCACTATCCACATATTGTTATGTTTTGTCAGCCGCGCACCATTGCATACAACAGCACACAGGAGTGATCTGTTAAGTCCTGGAAATTGTTCGGGTAAAACAGGTCTATCATTGATCAAAAAATTACCCTGTGGGTTATAGCCAGCGCCAGTGACAGAGAAAGTTGTTCCGTCTGCATAAATTTTTTTGACCGTCATTTCATTTTTAGTAAGCGTGCCGGTTTTATCGGAACATATCGTGGTTGCACAGCCAAGCGTTTCAACAGAAGGAAGTTTTCTGATAAGCACATTTCTCTTTGCCATTCGTTGAACACCGAGGGCAAGACCAATTGTTACCACCGCAGGAAGTCCTTCTGGTATAGCGGCAACTGCCAGGCTTACCGCAGTAAGGAAAACATCAATAAAATTTCCGCCTCTTATCCATTCAATTAGAAAAATGATACCCACAAGCAATAAACATATGTATACGAGAAATTTACCAAAACTTTCAAGCCTTGTTTGTAGTGGTGTTTTCTCGTGGGATGTGTTTTCTATCATTTCAGTGATTTTTCCCAGTTCTGTCTTCATCCCGGTATCCACAACGATACATTTTGCCCTACCAGAAGAAACACTGGTTCCCATGTATACCATATTGGCTCTCTCAGCAATGATCGTTTCTGGTTCATTAAGGGGAATGCTTGTTTTTACAACAGGCGTGGATTCTCCAGTTAAACTTGCTTCCTGCACAGCAAAGTTTGTGGTATGCCATACGACACGACAATCTGCCGGGATATTATCACCTGCTTCAAGTTCGACAATATCCCCGGGAACAAGTAATTCTGATTTAAGAACGCGGATTTGACCGTCGCGCAAAACCTTTGAATATTGAGTAAAAAGTTTTTTTAACGCCTCAAGGGATTTTTCAGCCTTGAATTCCTGAAAAAAACCCAAAATTGAGTTTAAAATTACTATACCAATAATAGCAAATGTATCAATCCATTCTTTAAGAAAACCCGCAATCAGGGCAGCACCCAAAAGTACCAGAATGATAAAACTTTTGAACTGTTCAAAGAACAAAAAGATGGGATGCCGTTTCTTTTTTTCGGCAAGTTTGTTGTATCCATAATGGACAAGCCTTTTTTTTGCGTCTTCTTCAGCCAGCCCCTTTGAAATGTCTGTTTCAAGTTGTTTCACTATTTCTGCAACATCATAAATCCAGGGTTTTTCCATCTGTTATCTCCACTTTTTTTTGAAAATCTCAGATATTAAAATACCATATAACCATCTTCGTTTCCAGCAGGTTGTTGAAAATTTTACAATGTGTTTTATACTTACATATTGACATTTTCTTCTGTTATGGGGTAGAAAAGGAAAAATGGCACAGGCAAATCAACAACTTTCGGTAAGCGTATTAAAACGTCTTGAAGAAAAGGGAATCAGAGAATCAGAGATCATGTTGAAGGTAGTTGCAGACCTTGATTTTTCTGGCCAGCCCGCAGAAATATGGGTGATAGCCACTGATAAACGGTTTATTGTCATACCGGAAAAAGGTCTTCAGGACGAAATAGATTTAGATCTTCAAAAAATAAAAAAATTCAGAATCAGAGCATCAATAGGCAGCGCATATCTTCAAGCAAAAATTGATGAATTTTATATTGACATCGTCAGATTTACAAATGCGCTGAGATTTAGATTCAGTCGTTTAATTGTACAACTTGATTTATTAAGACAGGGAAAGCCAGTTTCGGATGAATATATTCAGGAGTCCCATCCGATGACCTGTCCTGTTTGTGGTTTACCGCTTCAAACAGAAAAGGCATCGTGTCCAAGGTGTGCAAGACAGGGACCAATTCTTTTCAGGGTTGTATTTTTACTTGAACCATATCTTCACTGGGTCATCATAGTTCTGATTTTAATGTTCATTTCTGTGGGATTGAGCCTGGTACCTCCAAAACTAACACAGATTCTTGTTGACGATGTTTTAACTTCAAGAAAACATGTTGAATGGCTTATATGGATTGTGATCGCTCTTGTCAGTGCAGAATTGATGAGAGCATTTATCAATATGATTGTTGGAACGCTTACGACATCTGTCGGTACCTTGATTACTTTTGACCTGAGGAAAAAGCTTTTCAAAAAACTGCAGGAACTTTCTATTGATTATTATGACCAGCAATCTGTAGGTACACTGATGACAAGATTTTCTTCTGATGTTGAAGCTTTTCATGGATTTGTTACCCAGGTGGGACAGGGGTTTTTGTTGAATCTTTTTCTCATCGCAGGCATTGGAATTATGTTATTTTTTATCAATGCTAAACTGGCTTTTTATGTTCTTGTCCCAGTTCCGCTTGTCATGATGGGAACATACTTTTTCTGGAGCCGGATTTATCCCATGAACTTCAAACTGTGGGATAGCCAGGCAAAGGTTTCAAGATTTTTAAACATCGTTCTTTCGGGAATAAAGGTGGTCAAGGCATTCGCACAGGAAGAGAAGGAAACCAAACGTTTTAATACGCTGGCTTCACACCTGAGAGACTCGCAACGCAGGGTCTCTATAAGCGTCGCAAAATTCAACCCGATGATGGCGTTTTTGTTCAGCACAGGGGGTCTTATTGTCTGGTACGCCGGAGGTAAGGCAGTATTACAGAACCAGGGTTTTACCCTCGGACAATTGATGGCATTTTTGAGTTATACAGGCATGTTCTACGCTCCGCTTTCCCAGATGGCATTGATGTCAAACTGGGTGAGTAGTTTTGTTACAGCAAGCCATAGAATTTTCGAGATTCTTGATACAGAGCCCCAGTTAAAAGATGCACCAGGAGCGATCAGGATGCCCCATATAAGGGGACATATCCGGTTTGAGCATGTAACATTTGGATATGATCCCTATCAACCAATTATAAAGGATGTTTCTTTTGAAATTGAGCCAGGGCAACTGGTAGGCATTGTTGGTAAAAGTGGATCAGGCAAGACGACACTGGTAAATCTTGTATGCAGATTTTATGATGTTCAGGAGGGAGCAATCTACATCGATGGCAAGGATATACGTGAAATTTCTTCTTATGATTTGCGAAAACAGATTGGACTGGTGCTTCAGGAACCGTTTCTTTTCAGAGCAAGTATCGCAGAAAACATTTTGTACGGAAGGCCTGATGCCACATTTAAGGACATATTGAATGCTTCAAAGGCTGCAAACTGCCATGATTTCATCATGAAACTTCCGATGGGATATGATTTATATCTCAGAGAACATGGTGCAGGGATATCAGGTGGTGAAAAACAGAGAATAGGAATAGCACGAGCCCTTTTATGCGATCCACCAATTTTGATACTTGATGAAGCCACATCATCAGTGGATACAGAATCTGAAAAGAAGATTCAGGATGCTCTTGCGATTCTGTGCAAAAATAGAACCACAATAGCGGTTGCACACCGTCTTTCAACTCTAAGGGGAGCGGATAAAATTCTTGTTGTGGACAACGGAAAAATTGTGGAAAGCGGGACACATCAGCAATTGATGGATAAAAAGGGCGTGTACTATAAACTCGTCATCATGCAGACCAAGTTGACAAGCATAGAAACAGAGGCGGAATGACATGGGCGAAGACATAAAAAAACCGGAAATCGTTTTTCTCGATCCAAAGAAAATAAAAATATTTCGTGGTACATTCGAAACAATTCATTTAATGCTTGAAGATGGTTCATTATACAGAGGTGTTTTTGCTGTCGCGGCTTTTCCTGTTTCAAATCCAAATAAATATATTTCACTTTTTTGTTACGACGAAAGGGACAGAGAGTACGAAATTGGAATGATTGAAGA
This sequence comes from bacterium, assembly GCA_035392545.1. GTDB lineage: Bacteria > Ratteibacteria > UBA8468 > B48-G9 > DTJG01 > DTJG01. The sequence continues at coordinate 2,252 of DAONMJ010000060.1, read as the reverse complement.
TATTGAGCCATTACCTGAAGAGGCAAAAAAACTGATTGTTGACGCATTAAAAAGGCAGTATTTCTCATTTGAGATTCTGGCGATAAATTCTATCAAGTTCGCTTATGGACTTCTTTTCTTTGATGTTGAAACTGATAAGGGGCCCAGAGAATTTTCGATGAAGTGGGAGACAAGATTTGCGTTTGATTTCGGAAGAAAGGGAAAAATTCTTGTTGACATTTTTGAAGACAGGTATGTTATCAGAGATATTTCTAAACTTAATAAAATAGAACAGGAACTATTTACACGTTACATTTACTGGTGACATGTTTTTTATTGGAAAAATTCTTGTTAGTTCTGAAATCGTTACATGCAGATTTTCATGCGATATCAATGAATGCAAAGGTATGTGTTGCTGCGAGGGTGAAGCAGGCGCACCTCTTGAATACAGCGAGATTGAAATTTTAACAAAAAACATCCCTGTCATAAAAAATTACCTGAAAAAGTCCTCTGTGGATAAAATAAACAGGGATGGATGTTTTGTAAAGAATTTGTGGGGTGGGTTTGAGACACCCATTGCTGACAATGGATGGTGTATATATGCTGTGGAAGAAAATGGGATAGTATTGTGTGGAATCGAGATGGCGTGGAAAAATAAACAGATTGATTTCAGGAAACCGGTCTCATGTCATCTTTACCCGATAAGGATAAGGAAATTTGGTATTTTTGAAGGACTTATTTACGAACGATGGGATGTATGCAGGTGTAAGACGTTGCAGGAATCTCCTTTTTTGATTGAGTTTGCTTCTGAAGCATTGGAGAGAAAATATGGAAATACATTTGTTGAGAAATTGAGAGAGATTTCTATGAAGGAAAACACATGACCGAAGTTGCGCCAGTTTTGTTCATTCTTACCATCACTCTTGTTGCTGTTGAAGCATGGTGGATATGGTTTATGTATCCTCATGACTGGTACCTGAATTCCGGAGGTTTTGCCTTCCTTGAAATTTTGACTACTGGATGTCTTGTGTTATCCTTTTTTAGTTTTGCCGGGAAATTTCCGAGGAATTTTATTTTTTTTGCGCCTGTTATTCCTGCAGTGGCATGCTTTACTGTCAGAAATCTTTATAAGTTGTTTGAAGATAGATATGAAGGGAAAAAGATGAAAACAGAAATCGACATGTTGATAAGAAATGCCGGTAAATTTGGTAATGGCTATACTTTTGAGCAAATTGGGGATATCTACTTTTCAAGACGTGATTTCGAGAATGCGCTCTCCTGGTATCTGAAAGCCAGTTCTGCACAGGAAAGCACTGAAATTTCTCACAAAATCAATATAACAAGGCAGGAGATTCTTCTGAAGAAGAAAAAACTCTGGATTTGTCCTGAATGCAGTATGACAAATTCTACAAACTCAGGGAGTTGTAAATCCTGTGGTGCATTGAGACCATCAATAAAAACATTAAAACACGAGGTGCAGCGTACCACACCGTATTTAAGAAAGTACCTGTTTGTCTTTGCGTGGTTGTTTCTGTTCATTTCCTTCTTTACCTGGTTTATAAAAAATGCCAACTTTTTTACATCATTTATTGTGTTTTTTGTGCTATTTGTGATTCTGGCTTTATATTTTCTGTACAGACTTTTTTCAAATTAGAAAAGGAGAAAGAATGAATTCAAAAACAAGGGTTATGAATACAGTCCTCAGAACAAATATAGATAAAATTCCTCTTGATATATGGGCGACTGATGAGACAATTAAAGCACTTTGCAATCATTGTTCTGTATCTTATGAAAAACTACTGGAAAAATTGGATATAGATATCAGATATATTGACTTACAGATAGAAAATGAAAATTTTAAAAAAATGTATGATGGAAGTTTTCAAAGACAGATTGATACGCATTATTTTGTTGATATCTGGGGCGTGATAAGGAAGAAAATAAGTTACGGGAAAGGTGAATATTTTGAACTCGATAAATCTCCTCTGGCAGAGATAACTGACGCAAAAGACGTTGATTTATTTCAATTACCGGACCCGGGAGATTTCGACATTGCGACAGACCACCTTGAATTATATGACAGATTTGCAATCGTTTTTACAGGTGACAGATTGACCACACGCACAAGTTTTTTTAAGCTTGCAATGTACCTGAGGGGATTTGAGAATTTTCTTCTGGATTTACACATAAACAAGCAAATTGCCGGCGCAATTATAGACAAACTTTTTGAGTTCCATTATACCCTCAATGAGTCAATATTCAAAAGATACGCC
>DAONMJ010000059.1:0-9930 GCA_035392545.1 bacterium | reverse complement strand
CAGAAATTTTTTTGACCTGTTCAACTGTTTCAGAATCAAGAGGATCAACCATTCCGCAAACGACTTTATCTCTGGACCTGAAAATGGGGATTGCCTGATATTTTCTGCAGGTGAATTCAGGCAGTACCCGCAGAACATCCTTTTCAATCTGCATTTCTTCAATTTTTATGGGCGGGATATGAAAACCATGAAGGACAAACTCATACCATGAATCTGAATTCATCAGTCCGAATCTGATTAGCAGGTATCCAAATGGAGCGCCTGTTCTCTGTTTTTCCCTGATTACCAGGTCAATCTGTTCTTTTGATATACCCTTTGATTCAAGAAGTTTGCTTATTGCTGGATGCTGGTCCATTATTTCAGCAAAGGTTCAATGACTTTTTCAAGTTCGCCCTCAGAAAACATACCTATCCTTTTTCCGCCTGGAACAAGGTTACCATTCTTATCAATAATGAAAGTTGTTGGAACTGCCGTAACCGGGCCATAGTCCTGTTCAACCGTACCAGAAGCCATTGCAACAGGATAGGTGATGTTATACTGTTTCACAAGCGCTTTCACATCATCAGGTTTGCTGCTGACAGCAATACCCACAATCACAAACCCTTTATCTTTGAATTTTTCGTATGTCTTGATAAAATCTGGGATTTCCCTTTTGCATGGTGGACACCATGATGCCCAGAAATTCAGAACAACAACCTTTCCCTTAAGCGAACCCAGTGTAACCTGTTTGCCGTTCAGGTCAGTAAGATTAAAATCAGGCGCCTTTTTTGCTGCCTGAGCCCAGAGCGCACCAGCAAACACCAGAAAACCGAACAATGTTACCACCAGCACCTTCAACATTCTATCCATTATCCCCCCTTTTTGTGATATGGTATTATACCATCAATATTATGACGGTTAAAAAACAGAAAAAGGTTAACATCTGCTCAAAAGGAGCAATACATGGAACAATTCAAAATTACAGAATATGGTGCTGTGCCGAATACCAGCACAGTAAGTACCAAATCCATCCAGAAAGCAATTGACAGTTGTTTTAAAAAAAACGGTGGCAGGGTCATTTGCGATAGCGGCGTTTTCATAACCGGAACATTGATATTGAAAAGCAATGTTGAACTCTTTCTTGAAGCCGGCTCTGTCCTCAAAGGCAGTGAAAATCTTTCTGATTATCAAAACCTGGAAGAGCCCTTCATAGGGAAAAATCCTCCAGAGAAAAGTAACAATGCTTTAATTTGTGCCTCATATGCTGAAAACATATCCATCAGAGGCGCAGGAACAATCAATGGGGCAGGTCCTGCTTTTTATGACCATAAAAAAGTTGACGCAAACGGCAAATTTGAAAAGCCAGAAACACAGCGGCCAAGGATCATAATGTTTTACAGGTGTAAGAATGTACTGATTGAAGACATTGGTTTTGTGGATTCCGCGTGCTGGACAATATGGCTGATGCAATGTGAAAATGTTTGCATCCACAGAATAAAAGTTTCTGGTGATAGACGGCTGAGAAATATTGATGGCATTGACATAGATGCCTGCAAAAATGTCACTGTGAGTGATTGTATTTTTGACACAGAAGACGATTGCATTGTAGTGCGTAATATGAAGCATTTTTATAAAGAGTACTGTCCGTGTGAAAATATTACAGTGACAAATTGTGTTTTGAAAACCAGTTGTAATGGCATCCGTATCGGGTGTCCGTCTGATGGTGAAATCAGAAATTGTCTTTTTTCAAACATTGTGATTGAAGATAGTGGAAATAGCATTTTATTTGAATATCCTTCAAGATATAAAATCCCTGAAATTACAGATGGAGCAAACGTGCATGATATCGGGTTTAACAATGTGATCATACATTCTTCTAAAAGGTCCCCTGTTGCAATTACTGTAGATGAAGGCATAGAGTTGGAAAGAATTTCAGACATATATTTTTCAAATATCAGGGTTCTCAATGGCACAATGCCCGTAATGGTCTGTGGCAATCAACATGTAATTATCAAAAACATTGTATTTAATCAATTTCACTTGAACACAGCAGCACAACCACCTATTATGTTTAAGTACTGCCAGAATATACAACTGAATCAGGTGGAAGTGTCGCATTTGCCGAATGAAAATCAAAAAGATAAATAACCTGCAGATTGATGTTTAAACTCTTATCCTGTATTGTTGCACCCACTGACAGACCTGTCTTATTGTTTCTGGCTTACACACAGGCGGCATGACACCCGCAGAAGTAATGACAAGTCCTCTGTGATGTGGCAATTTATAAAGTTCTTCTTCAATCTCATTGATAATTTCTTCTGCTGATTTTGTCCAGAGTACTGCATTTGTTCCACCAATCAAACACTTATCAGGACATATTTTTCTTGCCTCAACAAGTGTTGTATTGCCAACAGGCATTGTGGTGAATGCTTCAAAGCCAGAGACAGGTAACCTTGCAAGATCAACCAGCAGATTTTTCAGGTGCCCGCACATATGAAGAACAAGAAACTTTCCTGAGTCATTTACAATACCTGCGCAATCAAGGATATCCTTATAGCAGTATTTCCTGTACTGCTGTGGAGAAATCAGGGTTGTGGAAGTGTTTTCAACAAGATACAAAATTTCAGCAGGACTGTCTTGCGCAAGGATTTCAGCAGATTTACGATTTTTCTTCTGCATGGTTTCAAACAATCGTTCAACCTCTTCTGTAAAATCACTCAGGAAATAATGACAGTTTTCAATGCCAGCAAGATGCTGAACCCACTGCATTAAAGGTGTGGTTCCGATGGAATGGGCTGTAATTGCATCAGAACCAGTTTCTTTGTACATTTGCTTTGCTTCCTGCAATTTTTCCTCATCTATTTCAAAGCAGGCATCTGCAAACCATTCTGTCATGATTTCAATATCCTGTCTTGCCTTTACAGGATATTCAACTGGATGCCACGCCTGAGATGGTTCATCAAATCGCATGGTAGCAGTAAGGTTTCCATACTTTGTTGAATAAACAAGTTTTCTTGTCATACCCTGTTTTATCTCTTCAAAGGAAGTCGTTCTTCTCTTCTCTTTTATGAAACCCACCAGCCACTGGTGTTTGTCGCTACCAATGTAATCATGCATCTGTTCAACAGTCATACTTTTGAAACTGCCACCCTGGTAATTGAGGTAGGAACCACTAATTTTTGGCCAGAAGGCAAGTTTATCAACTGGCTCAAGCTTCAATGATGCAATCCATCTTTCTTTTGCTGTCATCTTTTCCCTCCAGATTTCCTTGTTTATCAGTTCCATTGTATTATATCCCAGATACTTATTTCACAAGAAGCATAATCAAACTTTCTTTATTGACGTCACATATTTATTTGTGTAATATTTATGAAACAAAGAAACATGAAACTTTTATAGTCCAATGAAAAAACCCAAAAAATACAATAAAACGGCTGTAGCAAACAAAGTAAGCGAGGATAGTACGGCGTACTTTCAGTCAGAATCGATCGTAATAATTAACGAAAATTTTTTATCAACCAGGAAAATTAAGGAATGTTCTATCGACTTAATTGTAACTTCTCCGCCATATAACGTTGATATTCATTATAATTTTTACGATGATACAATCTCGTATGACAATTATCTTGATTTTACTGAACAATGGCTGAAAAAAGCTTATTCGGTACTGAAGGATGATGGTAGAATCTGTTTAAACATACCTCTTGATAAAAACAAAGGAGGTCAACAAAGCGTTGGGGCGGATATTACGACGATCGCAAAAAAATCGGTTTCATATATCACTCAACAATTATATGGAACGAAGGAAATATCTCACGTCGTACTGCCTGGGGTTCGTTTATGTCTGCTTCAGCACCTTATGTTATTGCACCTGTAGAAATCATTGTAGTAATGTACAAAAATAAATGGAAAAAAACAGGCGGAACAAGAGTTTCCGACATTACTAAAAAGGAATTTATGTCATGGACAAATGGTCTTTGGACCTTTTCTGGAGAAAGTAAGAAAAAAATAGGTCATCCAGCTCCATTTCCTGTTGAACTACCAAAGCGTTGTATAAAACTGTTCACTTTTGTTGGAGATACTGTTCTGGACCCATTCCTCGGAAGCGGTACCACACTTATTGCTGCATACCTTAATAATCGTAAAGGAATAGGCGTTGAAGTGGATAAAAACTATTGTGAACTGGCTATAAAAAGACTGAGAAAGGAAGCAAATATAGACCAGGGGCAGTTAATCACTGTTTGTTAATACTATGCCGAAACGAAAAACAATAAAAGACCTGCTGATCGAATTTTTTGAAGCACATCCGAATGAAGACATGCCGCATGGACCTGTGGTTGATTGGGTTGAAGGAAAATATGTGCGACTTTATGGGAAGAAACCCCGTGATACATGGAGGGCTATCAGGAATTTACATGAGGCGGGTTTTCTGATTAAAGTTCGAAAGGGAGTATATAAATATGACCCTTCTGCAGTGAAAAAAATAGAATTAGAGGAGTTTACTCAAGAACAGAAAGAAGCAATTTTAAAGAGAGACGGATACCGATGTGTCATCTGTGGTAGAGGAATAAAAGACGGTGTTGAGCTTCACGTCGACCATATCAAGCCCAGATACCTGGGTGGCACGTCTGCGATTGAAAACGGTCAGACATTGTGTGCACAGCATAATTTCATTAAGAAAACATTGAAGCAAACAGAGACAGGTAAGAAGATGTTTATCCGTTTGTACGAGCTAGCGAAAGCAGAAAAAAACACAGAACTAGTATGAAGTACTGAAAACATACGAAAAATTCGGTATAAACAGTCATATAAAATGGGAAAGATAGAATGCATTCTACTTAATTATCTTTTCCAGTTTCCATACATCAGGTGTCATGTTATTACCTGCAACCATCCACAACCCATTATCATAAACAAATACGCTTGCTGCATGCCTTGGTTGCCATGGAGTATCAGAAACTTCAGTCCAGTTTTTTCCGTCCTCTGAATACCAGACGTCCTTTCTATTACCACCATTTTTATGATACCCTTCCATGACCCAGAGTTTGTTATCAAACACTGCAACATCATGGTACTGTCGTGGATGCCAGGGTGCACTATCACAGACCAGTTCCCAGTTTTTTCCGTCCTGTGAGCACCAGACATCATGATAAAAAATTCTCTCTGGTTTTTTGGGAGTATCATATGTTCCACCACCCAGAATCCAGATTTTATCCTTGAATACTGCGCTTCCTCCTATCATTCCTCTTGGAGCCCATGGAAGGTTATCAGCAACCTTTTCCCAGTGTCTTCCATCGTCACTGCACCATACATCTGAATAAAAAATTTCATCTGCTGGCGCAAAGTGTGGAAGGGTCTGTCCACCAATAACCCAGATTTTATTCCTGAAAGCAACTGTGTAATGGAGAACCCTGAGTCCCCACGGCACATTTTCGCACACACATTCCCATTTTACGCCGTCTGTACTTTTCCAAACATCATTCTGATAATGATGCTGATTGGCATCTCCTCCTACAATCCACATTGCATCGTTAAACACCACATATCCAGCAGTATGTCGACCTTCCCATGGTGCACAGGGATTTTCCAGTTTCCAGTTTATCCCATCTTTTGAAGACCACACCTCACTATTGCAGATTTTCGGAAAGTGAATTTTATCAGAAGGATTCCATCCTCCCAGAAGCCACATTTTTCTTTTGAATACCAGAGCACCTGCTCCATCTCTTGGTGCAAACGCCGCATGATCTGTGATTTTTACCCACCTGTATTGACTCATTTCCATCCTTGTTTCTGCTGCGAAAAGACACATGTAACAACGAAAAAAGTCAGGGTTATTAAAAAGTTTTTCATCTTTCAAACAAGTAAAAATGTCTGTTGAATTTTTTCTGCCTCTTTTATATCTTCGCTGGTAAAATGTATTTCTTCAAAATCACTTTCAAAAAATTGTTCGAAACCATTTTTCAGCACTTTTATCAGTGTATCAAAATCAGGCACATTACTTAAAATTTCAGACATTGATATAATCTTTGAAAAATCGGGTTTTGCAAGAAATATTTTTTCCCACAGGTGTTTTTGAATTTCAATCAATAAACTTCCATGCTGCAAAAAAGATGTTCTGTCCTTCCTTTGCGCGCTACCGATAATTTTTCTGTCATCTACCACAAGGTCATGCCTTGTTGAGAGAGAAAAACAGTCCCTGTCAGTAAAAGAAGGTTCTTTTCCTTTAGAAACCCCGCGCCATTGAACCCTGATACCGAGTTTTTCAAGCCCAGTTTTCAATGCGCCGCATATTTTTTCGTATGATGTTATGGGTCCTGAAAAAACCTTCTCATCATTTGTTGCTGAAAAACTGTATGTGATTTCCCTGTCATGAAAAATTGCACTTCCACCAGTAATTCTTGCAACCACAGGGATATTGTTCTGCTTACAAAAACTAACGTTAACAAGATTTTCTGGTTTCTGATGTGCTCCAAGAGAAACACCTGATGGTTTCCATGTATAAAATCTCAATATCGCAGTGTCAGGATATTGTTTCACTTTATTCCACATGATACTATCAAGTGCCATATTCATTTGTGGTGAAACATCCTGGGTAATCACATACAGCCATTTTCTATTCATTGCTTTTTATCTGGTGATAAATTTTCAATGCCTTTGCTGTACCGAAAAGACGAATTGAAAAAAGTCTACCAATCATTTTTTGATTAATATCTTTATCACAACCTTCCACGAAATGCTGCCAGTTTTTTACGAAAACATCCCTGACATCAACATTTCCAATGTTTATGCCGTTTGCCAGTGAAAGCAAAATCAATCCATAAGGTTCCACAAAAGGGGATACCGGACATGATGTATACCTCCACTTACCTGTCCTTTCATCCCATGTATCAACTACAAGGAATTCCATTGCTTTTTTCACTGCCTGTGGAATCCTTTTATCGCCTGTCATTTCATAATATCGGCTCAATCCATTCACAAGGATACTGATTAAAAAACCTGCGCTGCCCACATGTTTTTTCCTGACACAATTACAATGACCATCAGGCAATTCGTAAAGCCAACCACCGCAATGAGGGTCCTGTTCAGCAAGCATATCATTGACAAGTATCTTCATTGCTTTGAGATATTTCCTATCTTTTTTAATGTCGTATGCTGCACAGAGCGCAGTCAGTGGCCATCCAACAGTTCTACCAGAATGAGCATGCCCGGAAAAAGGGTAGAGTTTTTCTGCAACAACTTTTGAGAGGTAATCAGCAACAAGGATCACCGTCTGTTTAAATTTCTCATCCCCTGTGAAAAAATACGCGTCTCTCAACCCCTCAAGCCACAGGTGTCCCATGTTCCAGGGATCAAGACAGAGGTAAGGATTTTTCACTCCCAGCACCTTGCTCAACATCTTTTTCACCTTTTTCCTTGAACAAAAACCACCAACATGCCCTATTGTATGTTCGTGCACACAACCTGGCATCACATCAAATGGTTTGAAAACTTCTTCGTTAAATGATTCAATAAGGTCACGGTTCACAGAGTGAATAATATCCACTTCATCTGTATGTCTTGCTGCATTTTCACCAGATACAAAATATCTCAAATCGCCTGTCCTTATGAACTGAATAAAAAGTTGTTCTGCTGTGTCATATTCGTTGTTTCCCCAGTTCACAAATCTTTCTCCAAACCAATCACCCCAGTTCATTTCTCCTGTATCCCTGTTTTTCCTGATGTCTGAAAAGTACAGGTCAAACATATTTGAAACAACCCTGTCGTAATCCACAGTGTTTTTCCCTGCCGCACAAATGTTTCCATAGACGCCTGTTGAAATAGCATATTCTGGGTCCACAACAGCCACAGCCGGCATCTCACAAATAGACTTACACAACTGCCAGTTCCCATTCATATCAAGCCATATTTCCCATCTTCTTTTCTGACCTGTTTTCAGCAGATATGTTGAACCATGAAAAAGGTAACCGTACTTGTACCATGGTTGCATGTGATTGAATGTACCTCTTTTGAATGAAGGAAACAACCCAATGTTGATGGAATAGCCATCATATTCCATACTTTTTGGCCATCTCACTGCAAAATCTTTCAACGCCCCTGCTATGACCTGATCATCTGTATTCAACATGAAGGTTCCGGTTGAGACAATGTTCCTTGTTTCAGTATTTTTATCCAGTTGAATAGTACAATGTTCATCGTCAATTTGAAACATTTTCACTTTCTGTGTTTGATTTGTTTGAACATCAGGAAAAAATACATCTGTGATACCACCTGAAATCGGTGTTAATGAAAGTTTGAGTTCTCTTACCCTGAAGAACACTCCTTCTGTCGGATTGACCAGAATTTCTGGCTCTATTTTTATCAATCTGCAACCTGCCCATCCTGTTAATGTCAAAGTAAAATCAATACCCCGCACATTTGTTTTTGTTACAAATGACCCATAGATAGTGGTAACCTTTGTTAATCTGCCGTTTTGTTTTTTGACCTTTTTGATTTTTGCTCTGTATTTTTGATTTCTACTGTCAACCAAGACCAGTTTCAAATAAAACCTGTCGTCAACAATTACTTGATTTTCACCCTCTTCGCAGGGACGAATTTTTACTGATTGTTGTGTAATGTACTCTGTTTTTCTATCACCCTTAAAATCAATTCTGTATATATTTGTACCTGTGTGAAGGGTCGCAACAAAATCAATAAACACCACCTTAATACTTCTATCATTCCATCTGGCAAGTACCCTTTTCTGGCAGGGTATTACAGTATTTTCATCATAAAGAGTCAGGGAATCTGCAGATTTTAGCAATCCTTCTGAACAAGGAATACTTGCAGTAAGAGCAACTGTAACATCTTGCTTGAGGGGATTTACCGCTTTTAAAAAAATATCTTTCTCCATTTCTTTCTCCATTGTGTACTCAGCAGGAAAACTTATCATCAGGAAGATACGGCGCTTTAATAAAGACAAGTTTTACTTCCTGGTCTGTGTCATTGATGATATCATGGACTTCACCTGGTTCTACCCTGACTGCATCACCTGGAAATACCCTTTGCTGCTGGCTTGAGACAATAATGTGTGGACTACCTTCAAGAAAAAAGAAATCTTCGACCACTGCATTGTGCCCATGTGCTGCCATCTTTTCACCTGGTTTCAAGACAATAATTCCCCATTCACAGTGAGGTCCTCTGAAAAGATATTTTGGACCTGAATCGCCTTTTCTAAATTTCTCATTGGATTCAGATGTTTTTTTCATATTTTCTCCTGGTTGTGCCTATTTTAACATAAAAAAGTGCCCCTGGCCTGACTCGAACAGGCGGCACGCGGTTTAGGAAACCGCTGCTCTATCCTAACTGAGCTACAGGGGCGTTATTTATATGATAACTGAATCAAACCCAAGTTTCAAGAAATTGCAGGAAATATTTGAACTGGCAAGAAAAATGTAATCGCACGGTTAGTTGATGAAAATTTCCCATCCTGTGTTTAACAAACGGGATAGTATATTCAATCAGAATATTGACCATAAATTCTGGCTGCCATGTACATACTTTTTATGTTTTCGACAGGCGTTAAGGGAGCAAGGTTATTGCCTTCTCTCATTATAAATCTTTTTCCTTTCATGATGCCGCTTTCACATATCTTTTTCACTTCCTTTATAATGTCTTCTTCTTTACCGCTTTGAAGCAGCATAATACTGGGTCCGCCAATGATTTCAACGTCCTCGCCCAGTTCTTTCCTGACTTCGGTAAAATCAATCGGAAAACCAGTATCAAACGAATAAACATTCAAATTTTCTTTTAAAAATTTAAAAAGGTGCCATGCATTTCCGCAAAGATGCATGTATATTGGAGATCCATCAGAAAATTCCTCAACGATTCTTTTGTGAAAAGGAAATACAAAATATTTGTATTTTTCAACAGAAAGAGTTGCAATGAGGTCATCCGCAAATCCAAAGTTCTTTG
>DAONMJ010000058.1:0-10025 GCA_035392545.1 bacterium | reverse complement strand
TTTATTATGATTTTTTCAGAAATGAACCGTTTACCCCTCAGGATTTAGAAAACATCACATCTGAAATGAAAAAAATTGTGAAAGAAAATCTACCTGTTGAAAGGGTTGAATATGATAAAAAAAAGGCAGAAGAAATCCTTAAAGATGAACCGTTCAAGCTTGAAATTCTTTCAGAGATACAGAACGAGAAGGTTTCTTTTTATAAACAGGGAGAATTTATTGACCTGTGTGCGGGTCCTCATGTTTCTTCAACAGGCAAGGTGAAACATTTTAAGTTAACCAATGTTTCTTCTGCTTACTGGAGAGGTGATGAAAAAAGGGAAAGCCTTCAGAGAATTTACGGTGTTTGTTTTCCTGAAAAAGAGCAACTTGACCAATATTTAATGACTGTTGAAGAGGCAAAAAAACGAGACCACAGAATTCTGGGTCCTGCCCTGGGTTTGTTTTCTCTACAACCTGATTTTGGGGCAGGGCTGGTTTACTGGCATCCTGCAGGTGCTGCTGTAAGGAAAGTTATTGAGGATTTCTGGAGAGAGACCCATCTCGAAAGGGGATATCAACTATTATACACACCTCATATTGCAAGTATTTCATTGTGGGAAAAGTCCGGACATCTTTCTTTTTACAGAGAAAACATGTATCCACCAATGGATATGGAGCAAGGGATTTCTTATCAATTGAAACCAATGAACTGTCCTTTTCATATTCTTGTTTATCAGACAACTTTGCACAGTTACAAAGAATTTCCAATACGATGGGCAGAACTTGGGACAGTGTACAGGTATGAAAAGGATGGTGTTCTTCACGGAGTACTCAGGGTGAGGGGATTTACCCAGGATGACGCTCACGTTTTTTGCAGGCCAGACCAGATAGAAAACGAGGTTGTTGAGGTACTTGACCTTGTGATGTTTTTCCTTTCAAAATTTGGTTTCACTGAATACGAAATTTTTCTTTCCACACGGCCCGATAAATTTGTTGGTTCTATTGAGAACTGGGAAAAAGCAACAAAGTCGCTTGAAAATGCGCTTAAGAAAAAGAATCTTGAATATCAAATAGACCCTGGAGAGGGAGTTTTCTATGGTCCGAAGATAGATTTGAAGATACGGGATTGTCTTAAAAGAACCTGGCAGTGTTCAACAATCCAGGTTGATTTCAATATTCCAGAGAGATTTGGTTTGAAATACGTGAATCAGGAAAATAAATTTGAAAGACCTATTATGATACACAGAGCAGTTATGGGTTCTCTGGAAAGATTTTTTGGTATACTGATTGAACATTACAGTGGAAATTTCCCGTTGTGGCTTGCACCAGTGCAGGTGAAAATTTTGACAGTTGCAGATAGGTTTACACCCTATGGAGAAGAAGTAACGCAATTGTGCAGGGAAAATCAAATACGGGCAGGATTTGATGGGTCTCAGGAATCATTGAACAAGAAAATTCACATGGCAGAGAATGAAAAAGTGCCTGTCATTGCTATTGTTGGTGAAAAAGAACAATCAACACGCACAGTTGCTGTAAGATTGCACAAACAGGGGATGAAAGGCGTTTTCCCGTTACAGGATTTTGTCAGCAAATTGAAGGAGATTGATAGAAATAAATTCATCCAATTAGACCTTTGATTTGTCAGCAGGAGAATTTTAAGTATAATAATATATGATGAAAAAGTGAGAAAAAGGAGAAAATATCGACCCACGCAGGTATAATGTTAATTATAGAATACGGGCATCTCAGGTTCGACTGATTGGAGAAGATGGTCAGCAGATAGGAGTTGTACCGAGAGATCAGGCAATAGCGATGGCGAAGGAACGGTTGATGGATGTGGTAGAACTGGTGCCAAACGCAAATCCTCCTGTGTGCAGAATACTGGATTTCAAACGTTTCTTATACGAACAAAAGAAAAAAGAAAAGGAAACAAAGAAGAAACAAAAAGCAGTTCAGATGAAAGAAATCCGGTTGAGGCCTGAAATCAGCGAACACGATTATAATTTCAAAAAACAACATATAGAAGATTTTTTAAAAGAGGGACACAGAGTTAAGGTTTCTGTATCATTTAGAGGCAGAGAAATACTTCATAAAGAACGGGGTTACAGTATTTTGCAAAAACTCATTAACGAACTTGGACCAATCGCGAAGGTGGAAAGGAGTCCGCGAGAAGAAGGTAGATTTCTTAATGTAATTCTTATTCCTTATTGATTGAACACAGGGAGTTTTTATGCCTAAACTGAAAACAAGAAAGTCGGTGGCGAAAAGATTCAAGATTACAGGGACAGGAAAAGTCATACACCACAGGAGCGGGAAAAGCCATATTCTTACAAAAAAGAGTGCAAAGAGGAAAAGAAGACTTGCAAAACCAAAGGTCCTTGAAGGAACCCAGGCAAAGATGATAAAGAAAATGTTGCCATATGCATAAAAAATAGGAGCAAAAAATGCCAAGAGCCACAAATAAACCAGCAGGAAGACACAGAAAGAAAAAAATCCTTAAACTTGCAAAGGGATACAGACAGGGCCGTTCAAAGCAATATAAGAGAGCAAAAGAATTTGCAGAAAGAGGTCTTACCTATGCATATCGGGATAGAAGACAGAGAAAAAGAGATTTTCGGTCTCTCTGGATTGTCAGGATATCTGCTGCCTGTAAGGCGGGTGGTATATCATATAGTACCTTTATTCATGGATTGAACTGTCTTGGAATTGACATAAACAGAAAAGTACTTGCAGAAATGGCTTATGAGAACCCAGAACAGTTCAATCAAATACTTCAGCGGGTTAAGGAGGTGAAACAGGCCTCTGTTAAAAGTTAGAAACATTATTTTCCTTCTTATTGCCAGTTATCTCGTCTGGCTGAATGTATCCTTTCTGAGAGGGTATCAATACGAGAGTACTTACTACCTTGTCGTTCTTGACTTCGTAATAAGTTTTACTCTTGTTGTAGGTATCATCAGTAATATCCTGTTCAACAAAAGAATCACATTGTTAACAAAAGAAATTGACCGTCAGAGATTGATGATTAATGATTACGCGATGGAATCAGCGCTTTTCATTGCAATTGTTGATATGATGGAAATTTTTGGCAAGGATATTTCCATTGAAGAAACCCTTCAACGTGTTGCTCAGAGTATCAGCAGTTTTTTTAAAAACGAAATTGTTATTGTGCAATTATTTGGCGAGCATTTTTTCCAGGAAATAAGAGGTGAAGATTTGAGCCTTCCCCAGGAGACATTTGAAGAAATCGCAACAAATCAATATCCAATTCTGATAAACAACCCTGGCTCTTTTCCAAAATACAGGTTTCTTGAAGAAAAAGATATTTCTTCCTTTATCCTTGCTCCATTGACGAGCAAGAGAAATGAGCTATCGGGGGTGATAGGAATTTTTTCGAAAGGCAAAAGGAATTTTACACAGCGTGACCTTTCGTTGCTCAGAATGATATCCATCCCGATTTCGCTCATACTTGAAAATGCGGAATTGATGGCGCAAACCAGAATTCTGTCAATTACTGATCCGCTGACTCACCTTTACAATAGACGGCATTTTATTGATTATTTGAATAAAATCATCCACCAGGCAAAAGAAAAGAAATTTGATGTTTCTCTTGCGATGTGCGATATAGATTATTTCAAACATTATAATGATAGAAATGGACATCTTGCAGGTGACAGGGTGTTAAGGGATATCGCCGGGATTCTTCATCAGAATGTTAAGGGCGCAGATATTGTGGCAAGATATGGAGGTGAAGAATTTGTGGTCGTTTTTCCAGAAACTGATAAAAATACTGCTTACAAAATATGTGAGAACATAAGAAAAAAGATTTCAGAAATAGAATTTCCTGGAGAAGAATATCAACCGCAAAATGATTTGACAATAAGTTTTGGTATTGCGTGTTTTCCATCTGACGCGCAGGATTCTGAAGGACTTATCAAAATGGCTGATGACGCATTGTATGAAGCAAAAAAACTTGGCAGAAACAGGGTTGTTGTAAGTGTTAATCAATCGTAAAAATTCCCTTCATTTCGATAATTTTGAAATCCGGTAATGCATCCATTTTATCCAGAGTATTGTACCTTGCTTTCTGGTATATCAACCGGGATATTTCGTATTCCTGAAGATATTCTGCAAGTTTTTTTGAAAGTGCCAGTTCAGTTGCGTAAACAGCATGATATCGCGGTGAAAATGGCAGCACTTCAAAAATTTGTGCATTCAGATATGTTGCAATGAGAATGGTTCCTTTTTTTGAATGATATTCTATCACCATGTTTTTCCCGTCATCATAAACAATTTTAATTCCCTGGTATGGAGTAAGGAATTTCCAGAATTGTTGTTTTATGTGGCTGTCTCCCACAATAAAATATTTTCTGTACCCAAACGCAGGGTGTTTTCTAATATCAGGATTGTCAATAATGACAACAGGTTTTGCGCGTGACATAAGACATTCTAAATTACCAATAATGTCATGTGCTGGCGCAGTGAAGAAATACACGATGTTTTTGTTTGTTTCTGGTAGATTATCAAGAACAGGATTCAATGTCGTTTCATCTTCTTTTTCCGAGACAATAAAAATCATACAATGTTCTTTTTCCACGCAGCAAAAAAGCTTTTTTGCGGGAAAAATTGTAATGCGTTCGTCTAAATGCCGACGAGATTCTATCAGTATTTGTTGCGGCACTTCTTTCTTTTGCATGCTCATCATGGACATTGCAATTAGCAACAGTAATATCCCTGCGAAAAACTTCCATTTGTTTCTGAAAAGAAGCATCAGTACGATGGAATAAGCAATAAGCACGGAAATGATATCTGGAGACCATGGTATTTCTGGTGAGAAATTTGAAAAAAGTTTGGTAGTGATCCAGAATAAATCCAGTGCTTTTATCAGTGGGAAAATTAATATGCTTCTTAAAAATCCGAAAACGAAAAAACCAAGCCCCAGACAGACAACAAGTCCACCAGCAGGTACGAGAAAAAAGTTTGTGAAAAAACCAGCAGGGTAAACACTTCCTGTATGTCCAGCAAGTATCGGGATTGTAAATATCTGGGCACCAGCAATGGCTCTGATGGACGTGTCAAGCCATTCCGGTATTCTTTTTATCCGCGGTGTATTACGTATGGTGAGCATGATGCCTGTTGTCGCTGCAAAAGAAAGTTGAAAACCCATGTTAAAAAGTTCTTCGGGTTTCAAAAACAGTATAATAAAACCAGCCCACCCGATTGATTCTATGCCATTGATGGGTCTTTCGATAATATCTGCAACAAGATACACAGCAAGCATCAGGGCTGCTCTGAGAACAGGGGTGCTAAATCCAGTGATTGCTGCATACATTCCAATTGCGATAAGATACAGGAAATTGAAAATTTTATAATGTGCTTGTTCAATGTGCCTGAATAGAAAAAAAAGGATTCTGAGGAAAAGCAGGACATACCCTAGATGAAGTCCTGAAACAATCAGAAGATGATATGTGCCAGTTTTCACAAAGATGTGTTTAATTTCAAGTGACTGCTGTTTATTTCCCAACACCATCATTTTGAGGATTGCGGCTTCCTGACCGTGATATTTGAACCATTTTTTTATTATATTCTCTGTCACTTTAGTAATTTTTTGACTGAACTGCGGATATCCTGAGATGCACTCATCGTCTTTCACCCTATACCAGGATTTTGATGAGATTGTAACCCGGTCATCTTCCTGTTTGATTTTTTTTATTTGATGGAGGATAATCCGATCATAATTGTAGATTTGGCTATTTCCCGTTAACGCTGTGTGAATTGTAACATTTGCCTCAATCCACTGATGGTTATCCCATACCATTGTGTCTTCAAGGGTGATCAAAAGGAGAGGTCCTTTTTCCCTTACATCCTTTACGATACCTGTTATGGCTTCAATTTTCTCAGGAGGAATCGGCAGGGTTTTTTCATAACCAGTACCAGCATTGCCTGCAAGAAATATTCCTGTGATAACGGTGAAAAAAACAAGGAAAATCCAGGAAATTTTTTTGAATATGAGCGTAAGACATAAGGAAATGATGCCTGAAAAAATGAATAAGAGTAATAGATATTCGAATGGAATTGAAAACAATTTCTGTATCAGGATGCCTGAAGCCAAAGGGAATATGAAAATGCAAGATCTGGGAATATTACCGAAAATCACCTGTTAATCCAGTTTCCCTCAAAAACCAATTTTGTTCCACCCTCAAAAAATATTTCGTTGAAATCTTTTGAAAATGCGACCTTCAGTTTTTCTCCTGAACGGGCTTCAATCTCAACAGGGCTGGTGAATTTTCCAAGCATTGCACCGCAGAGAACGCTTGCAACAATTCCCGTTCCGCAGGCGAGTGTTTCATCTTCGACCCCACGTTCGTATGTGCGAACTTTTCCATGATGACTATCTCTCACTTCAAGCCAGTCAACATTGGTGCCTGCTGGTTGAAAGATTTTATGGTATCTTACAAGCGGACCATATTTTTTTACATCCACGTTTTTCACGTTTTCAACAGGAATTACTGCGTGAGGTACCCCGGTATTGAGTGAGTGAACAACGAGTTTTTCTCCATCAATTTCCACCACTTTATGTAATGCCGGCTTTTCCACCAGAAACATTCTTATTGAAACACCTGGATTGTGAAAACTGGTGTTGTAAATACCTGCAAGTGTTTCTATTGACAACTTTCGTTTTCTTGAAATTTTTTGTTCATGGATAAAGCGAATCAAACACCTTAACCCATTGCCACACATTTCTGCTTCAGAACCATCTGAATTAAAAATCCGCATTTTGAAATCTGCCTTTTTGCTTTTTTCTAGAAATATTGCACCATCTGCGCCTATACCATATTTAAATCTGCAGACCTCAATGGCAAGCTTCCTGCGGTTTTCTATTTTCCCATCCAGGTTATTGAACATGACAAAGTCATTACCCGAACCAGTAATTTTCATAAATTTAAGCATGCAAATAATTTAATTTTATTGCGAGCGTTTGTCAAATAGGTCTGTCTGGAATAAACTATTTCAGTTATTCCTATCATGGGGAAGATAATATATGAAACTTGTTATCCAGAGGGTTATTCATGCTCGTCTGACAGTGGACGGCGTACTGAAAGGTGCTATTGACAGGGGTATGGTTGTTTTTGTTGGGTTTGGAAAGAACGATCATGAATCTTTGATAGAGCCAGCAGTCCGAAAGGTTTTGAAATTGAGAATTTTTGCAGATGTACATGATAAAATGAATTTGAGTTTGCTCGATATCTCAGGCGGTTTGATGGTAGTTTCACAATTTACTCTTTATGCGAGAACAGAAGGAGGTAATAGACCTGATTTTCTTGAAGCAATGAATCCTTCGGAAGCAGAAACCTTGTTCAATAGATTTGTTGAAACGTGTATGAAGTTTTATCCTGGAAAAATTGTTGGAGGAGATTTTGGCAGCCAGATGCTTGTTGAAATACACAACGATGGACCTGTTACAATTGTCATTAACTGGGAAAAATGAAGGATATGTTTATTTCAAAGAGGATTGTCCTGGATACTTCAACTAACTGGATTTACATAGGAATACTTGAAGGCGAAGATCATGATTATTATTATCTTTCAGATGCCGATGCTTTTGATGTTTCTGAAGTCAATATGACAAAACATGAATATCTTGTGAGGATAAAAAAGGATGGGCTTGTTATCAATCGCAGGAAAACAATTGTAGCAAAAGAAAAAGTAATAGCAATAACACTGCTGGAGGATATCATTGAAAAATAAAAAATCGCATACCACCAGAAAAAAATTGCTATGTGGAAAAACCTTGAACAATCAAAGATATTACTTTCTCAATCAGATTCTTGAAAAAAATCCTGATTATATTGAGGCGCTTGAAATAATGGGCGATTTGTGTACGAAATCAGGGGATTTTGAAACAGTGTTTGCCATTGATATGCGTCTCGCTTTTTTGCAACCACTTGAAGCCATTCACTATTACAATCTCGCCTGTGATTGTGCTTTACTGGGGAAAAAGGACGAGGCATTGATGTATTTGAACATTGCCATCATACTTGGTTATAGAGATTTCAAACATTTGAATGAAGATCCGGACCTTGCCAGTATTAGAGAGGACGAAAGATATGAAAAACTTATCAACGGAATATCCTGCAGGAGAATCAAATAAGATTTTGTGGATGGCTGCAAAAATCCTCGGGTTTTTTATTTTCAAACTTTTTTTTCATCTTGATGTCTATGGGAAGGAAAATATTCCCTGTTCAGGAAAGTTTGTCATTGCTGCCAACCATGCAAGTTTTCTTGACCCACCCCTTCTGGGATACATTTGCCCGAAGCCCATTGCGTATTTTACCAAGCAGGAACAACTTTTCGGCCTTTTTGGTATGTTGATTACCAGACTTGGAGCAATTCCTCTTTCAAAGTCCAGCATGGGGACATCTGACATAAGAATGGCGTTGAATGTGATAATGAAAGGAAAAGGGTTGCTGATTTTTCCTGAAGGGACTCGTTCAAGGTCAGGTAAGTTTTTACCTGCCAAGCCAGGTATAGGTTTTATTGTAGTTCGTACTGGAGTGCCTGTGGTTCCTGTTTGTATAAAAGGTTCTTTCAGGGCGATGCCGCCTGGAAGGAATTTCATCAGACCGGGAAAAATTATTATCAGGGTGGGAAAACCTTTGTTTTATAACCACCAACAGACATATGAAGAGGTGGCTCAGGATGTGATGAGGAAAATTGTGGAGCTTTCACAATGACCAGACAGATCATAGTGGGTAAATCAATTGGTTTTTGTTTTGGTGTCACAAAGGCAGTGAACACTGCAAACAGAGTTCTGGATCAATACGGATGTCTTACAACCCTTGGAGATCTTGTTCATAATCCTATCGTCATGTCAGAACTGAGGGAGAAGGGTTTGAGAGTTGTGGAGCAGGTATCTGAAACCAGAAACTGTCCCTTTATAATAAGGTCCCATGGACTTCCGCCAGACGTTCTTCAAGAATTGAAACAATACGCAGCAAGAATTTATGATGCCACCTGCCCATTCGTAAAGAAAGTTCAGGGTCTGGTAAGAAAATTGTCTGCGCAGCAGTATTTTATTTTTTTAATCGGGGATCCCGAACATCCTGAAATACTGGCGATGAAAAAAATTGCAGGTGACAATTCTCTGGTAATGAAGCCATATCAAAAATTTGACACCTGTTCAACCAGTTTGAAAAAATGGGCAGTTATCGCGCAGACGACCATATCCCTTGATCTTTACAGAACTGCCATCAAAAAAATTATTAACAGACTACCTGCTGAGAAACTCACAATTTTCAATACAATCTGCCCTGTGAGTGTAAAAAGACAGTCTGAAGCGCTTGAACTGGCAGGTAAAGTGGATGCTCTGATTGTTGTGGGAGGTAGAAAGAGTTCAAACACAAGAAAACTTGTTTATATCGGTAGAAAAGTCAATAAAAATACATTCTTGATTGAATCTTCTTCAGAGGTAAGAAACTTGAATCTTGCAAATTTTGAAAAAATTGGTATAATTTCTGGTGCGTCTACGGATGTCAGGTGCATCAGGGAGATGATGGATATTTTAAGAGACCATCCAGCGCAAAAAAAATACAGGAGGTAACACAATATGGAGGGTATGGATGTTGGAAAAATTCTGGAAGAGAAACTGCTATCGTTTAAGCCTGGTTCTATCATTAAGGGTACTGTAATCAGGGTTGATAAGGAGGTAATCGTTGATTTTGGTTACAAGACCGAAGGATATGTTCTTCGCGAAGAGTTCAAAAGCGAGCAGGAAAAAATAAAACCAGGAACACAGGTAGACCTGATTGTTGAATCCCTTGATCCTGACCCAAATGGCCTCATACTGCTTTCAAAGGAAAAAGCGGATGTTATGCTGAACTGGGATAAAATTGAAAAAAATTATGAAGAAGATAAGCCGGTTACAGGGACAATTCTTCAGAGGGTCAAGGGCGGTTTCAAGGTGGATATAGGAATTCTTGCGTTTCTTCCGGGTTCGCAAACAGACATCAAGCCAGTGACAAATCCATCTCAATTTATCAACGTCC
>DAONMJ010000057.1:0-10232 GCA_035392545.1 bacterium | reverse complement strand
TTAGAATTAGTCCGGAAACCATAAAAAGAATTTCACTTGAAATAGGTGAGTTGCCCGATGCCAGGAAAAATAGATTTCAACAGAATTATGGTTTGTCGCTCTATGATTCTGAAGTTCTGACAGCTGAAAAACCCATATCAGACTATTTTGAAAAAGCCGTTTCCTGTTATCATAAGCCGAAACAAATAGCAAACCTGATTCAGACAGAACTTCTTGGTTTGTTGAAAGAAAATCATGTTAGAATAACAGAGTGCAGAGTCAAACCCGAATTTCTTGCAAGCATTGTTAAAATGATTGATAATAAAGAAATCAGCAGCACTGTTGGGAAAATTGTTCTCAGAGAAACATTTGTAAGTGGAACAGATCCTGAAATCATTGTCAGAGAAAAGAACTTAATTCAAATAACTGATACAGAAGAAATTGGGAGTATCATTCAAGAAATATTAAATGAACATCCGCAGGCAATCAATGACTACAGGGCAGGAAAAGTACAGGCACTTGGATTTCTGGTTGGGCAGGTCATGAAAAAATCAAAAAATAAAGCAAATCCAGGAGTTGTAAAACAAATCCTTGAAAAAAAATTAACCGATAGGAGTAATAATACGGAGGAAAAATGAAAAAGAAAATAATAGTCTGGACAGCAGGTTTTTTTCTGTTGAGCTTTTTACTCGGATTCAATCTTGAACTTTCCCAGGCAAGAAAAAACGAAGAAGAACTTTACAGAGAACTTGAACGGTTCGTCAGTGTTGTTAATATTGTAAAAAAGGAATATGTATCACCTGTTGATGACAAAAAACTTATCTATGGCGCGCTCAAAGGAATGCTCTCATCTCTCGACCCTTACAGCGCTTTCCTTGAACCTGAAGCATCAAAAGAATTGCAAATGGAAACATCAGGTGAGTTTGAAGGCGTTGGAATGGAAATCACTCTGAAAGACGGTATTATCACAGTGGTCAGTCCAATTCAGGATTCGCCTGCCTGGAATGCCGGGATCAAACCAGGAGATAAAATCATTGAAATAGACGGTCAATCAACAAAAGGAATGAATACGTGGGAAGCAGCACAAAAACTGAGAGGGAAAAAAGGAACATCGGTAACAGTAAGTATTTTACGTGAACACGCAACAAAAATTATGAAAATTACCCTGGTCAGGGGCGTCATCAAGGTTAACTCTGTAAAAAGTTCTATTTTACAGGATGATATCGGTTATGTAAGAATTACAAATTTTCAGGAACGAACCGGTAGTGACCTGGAAACAGTGCTTAAAGAACTACAGAATCAAAATGTCAAAGCATTGGTACTTGATCTAAGAAACAACCCCGGTGGTTTATTAAGTTCGGCAGTAGAAGTAAGTGAACTATTTTTACCGGAGAAGAAAATCATTGTCTCCATACAGGGGAGACGACCAGAAGACAAAAAAATCTATTATTCGCAAAAACCCCCATTGTGGAATAAACCAGTTGTCATTCTTATCAATGGTGGCAGTGCCAGTGCTTCTGAAATTGTAACCGGTGCTTTGAGAGACAATTTCCCTACGTTTAAGACAGTCGGATTAAAAACATTCGGAAAGGGCTCTGTGCAAAACCTTATAAAACTTGATGAAGACGGTACTTCTGTAAAATTGACAATCGCATACTACTATACACCGTCGGGAACAAAAATAGACGGAAAAGGAATAGAACCTGACGTAAAAATCGAAGCGCCTGAAGATATGGAAATCGGTACCCCGGAAAAAGATATTCAACTGAAAAAAGCCCTCGAAGAGGTATCAAAAATACTTACAGCAAATAAATGAAGAAAAAACGTATTACAAAAGGGTCTGGGATTTTAATCCTTTTCCTTGTGTTTCTGATTCTGGTGACTGGACTTTTTTTGCTGGAAGAAATAAAAAAGAAATCATTACCTCTTCAATTTCATAAACAGTTACCATCTGAAAAACACACAAAAATTAAACAGGAAAAACTTCCTGTGAATCTGCCTGAAAAAACCGAGGGAGCAGGCCAGATTGCCCTAATACTTGATGATGTTGGATGGAATCCTGACATTATCAATCACGTGCAAAAACTTCAAATACCCATAACCCTGGCAGTATTACCCGACAGCCCATTTGGTTATAAAATAGCAAAACAACTGGCAAATAAACCAGATGTTGAACTGCTTCTACACATACCTCTCGAACCAGAAAATTCCAACTCTGAAACCAAAATTGCTCCGGATTTTCTGACAACAAGCATGGGAAACGAAGAGTTAAAGGAAAAAATGGATGATTGTTTAAAAAAATTTGAACCATACATTGTTGGAGTCAACCATCATATGGGTTCAAAATTTACAGCAAACCAGGAAAAAATGGAGGTCGTGCTTGAAGAGATTAAACGAAAGAAACTCGTCTATGTGGACAGTTTAACTTCAACACAATCAGTTGGATACACCCTTGCCAGACAGATGGGTATAAAAACCGGCAAAAGAGACGTTTTCATCGACAATTCAAATGAATACGACCAGATATCCAGGAGCCTTGAAAAAGCAGTTCTACTTGCTAAAGAAAAAGGTACAGCCATTGCTATTGGACACGCAAGAACAACGACCCTGAAGGTTCTTGAAAGCAAAATTCCTGAAATGAAAGACCGGGGATACAAGTTTGTTCCCATCACAAAAGTCCTCAAATAACATGTTTATTCTTGGTATTGAAAGCTCCTGCGATGAAACATCCATTGGAATCGTAAAAGACACCCAATTAATTGTAAATCTCATCGCAAGCCAGGAGGAAATTCACGCCTCGTTTGGGGGAATTGTTCCTGAACTTGCAAGCCGCGCGCATCTTGAAAAAATTGCACATATCTTCAACATTGCAATAAAAAGGGCTGGGATTTCACCAGAGCAAATAGACGCTATTGGTGTCACACATGCACCTGGACTGAAAGGAAGTTTACTGATTGGAGTAGCATTTGCAGAAGGACTCGGGTACAGTTTGAAAAAGCCAGTATACAATGTCAATCACCTGTATGCCCATCTTGCAGCATGCTATCTTGATTCATCCATTCAATTTCCAGCCCTGGGCCTTGTCATCTCAGGCGGTCATACAAGTTTGTTCTTACTTCATAGCCACACAGATTTAAAACTTATCGGTAAAACAAGAGATGATGCCTGTGGTGAAGTATTCGACAAGGTTGGAAGAATGCTAAACTTACCTTTTCCTGGTGGCGCATACATAGAAAAACTTGCTCAAAAAGGAAATGAGAAGAAAATTAAATTTCCAAAAGCATACATCAAAGATTCACTCGATTTCAGTTTCAGTGGAATAAAAACAGCGGTTTATTACTACATTTCAAAACACGGCATTGAAAACCCCTCAGATATTGCTGCAAGTTTTCAAAAGACCATGGTCGATTCAATACTGGCAAAAATCAACGATGCTCTTGACCTCTACCCGGTAAAAAATTTCTTATTTGGAGGTGGCGTCATTCGCAATAAATATATGCGGACAAGAATTGAATCCAATCTTGCTGAACGAAGTGTCAAATCCATTATTCCAGAACCATCCCTTTGCGCAGATAATGGGGGAAAAATTGCCATATTTACCAGGTATTTGATTCTCTCGGGAGCAAAACCCCAGCCATACAGAATTTCTGTTGTGCCGACTCAGTAAGAATACTGAATTATGGAAGTTTTTTCTCAGTATCAGAAAAAGAATCACCTGTAATATAATAATTTTTGGCGCTCAGGTGTTCAGAATAAGTGTTTGAAAAATAATGAGTACCATCACCTTTTGAAACGAAAAACAGATATGGTGTTTTTGCCGGATTGATTGCTGCTTTCAATGATTCCTTTCCTGGATTACATATAGGACCCGGCGGAAGTCCTCTGTGCAAATAGGTATTATAGGGTGACCTGGTTTTTATATCCTGCATGGTGAGAATTTTTTTGTTACCGATCACATACTTAATCGTGGCACAACTTTGTAGTGGTATACCTCTTTTTAACCTATTATAAAAAATCCCGGCAATGATTGGTCTTTCTGAATTTATTTCAGCTTCTTTTTCCACAATTGACGCAATAATTACAATTTTCTTTAGCTCTGCTTGATTAAGTTTTTGAGTATCTGGATGAATTTGTTGAATAATTTCCCAGAATCTTTCAACCATCTTTTTTGCGACTGCCTCTTTTGAAACACCGTAAGGAAACTTATACGTATCAGGGAATAAATATCCTTCAAGGGATTCTTTTTTCGCAAAATCATCAAACTCAGACGATGAACAGATATTTTCCTGCTCAAGAATTTTACCTATCTCATGACATGTAATCCCTTCTGGAAAAACAAGCTTTATATATGCAATTTCTCCTTTCAAAAGTTTTTCAACAACATCATAAATGTAAGGTTTCCCACTGAATTCATAAATACCACTGCGCAGTTTCTTATCAGCATGGCTTCTATTAAGAATTCTTAGAAAAAGCCGTGTATTTTTGACAATACCTTTTTCTTTTAGCAAAACCGCTATATTTGCAGCCGTTAAATTTTTTGGTACTTCAACAAGTGTGCCAGGAGGTTGAAATTCACCATAAAGACTTTCATGAAACCTGGCAACAGAAATGACGATTGTAATACCAACAACAATAGTTACCCCGATGATCACAACTCTCATGTTTTTCCCTCAAGTACTGTACGGCGCAACAAGTCCATACCCGCAAGCGCAGCCCTCATTTTAATTATAGAACGTTGCCCTGATAATTGAAGTTTTTTAGACACAACACGCGTGTTTGACAATGCGACTGCCATGTAGACAAGTCCAACTGGCTTTTCAATACTGCCTCCTTGTGGTCCTGCAATTCCAGTGATTGCAAGAGATACATCAGATTTTCCATATTTCCTGGCACCTTTTGCCATAGCAATTGCAGTTTGCTCGCTTACAGCACCATATTTTCGCAAAATCGTCTTTGGTACTTTCAAAAGTTTTTTCTTCAGTTTGTTTGAATAAGCCACAATAGAACCATTGAAAATCTCTGAACTTCCAGGTATCTCAGTAATCAAATGTCCGGCAAGACCACCCGTACATGATTCAGCAAAACAACACGTCAGATTTTTTTCTTTTAAAAGATTGAACAAACTTTCTGGAATTGAAATACTACTACCTGTACCCAGAAAAGAAACCCCAAAAATCTCTTTCAATTGTTCTTCAACATCGCAGAATACATTCTTTTTTGATTGGGGAATTTTTAACCAGAGTTCAATTAAATAAGGAAGAGCAAGTATTGTCCAGATACCACCCTGTGATTCTATTTCCTTTCTCAATTTATCTGTTTTTTCTTCAACAACTGCTTCTGGTTCACCAACAATACCAAACCCCATTCTAACAAAAGATTTTGAAACCCTATCATTTTTTCTTCTTAATAATTCTGGAATAACCTGAAATTGCAACATTTCTTCAAATTCTTTTGGAACGCCAGGAAGCAAAAAGATAACCCTGTCTTTATATTCAACCATCATCCCTGGTGCTGTTCCAATTGTATTGGTAAGTTTTGTTGCGCCTTCCAGCATCATAGCCTGCTTTCTGTTTTTTTCAGGAATATTTTCTATTCCCCTTGTTCGAAATCTTTCTTTTATGTCCTCCCAGGCACTCTCAGAAAAAGAAAGATTTTTGCCAGTCAATTCAGAGACCGCTTCCCTTGTAATGTCATCAAACGTCGGTCCCAGTCCCCCTGAAATAATGATTGCATCTCCGTTGTCCATACAAAATTTCACAGACTTAATAATCTTTTCCAGATCATCAGGAACAATAACATTGTAGTTCAAACAGAAATCATGCATTTCAAGAATCCTTGTCGCTGTGTGAATATTCGTATTGGAAACGTGATAAAACAGTTCGCTTCCCACACACACAAGATTTACGTGCTTGATGTATTTTATTTCAGCCATTGTTATATTGAGACCAAAATTCAGTTGATCAGACTGACCCTTTCAACAACTGAACCGTCAATCAGGTTACGAAGCTCTATGGAATTGTTAGAAATCAAACCAATACCTGGAAAATTCTTTGGAAGGGCACAACTTCCAGGATTCAAAAATATAATACCATCCGTTTTTTCAAGACATGCTAAATGTGTATGACCGGTCACCACGATATTCACAGACCAATCTTTCGCCAGAGAAACAAGTTTTTCTTTCTCATACTTATGTCCGTGCGTAACCACAATTTTCCTGCCATCATGAAAAACGAATGCAAATGGGTCACATAGCGGAAACTTACTTATCAATTGATCTACATCAGAATCACAATTCCCTTTTGCACATATGATCGGTATGTTCAATGCATTAATGCGTTCAGCAAGAGAACCTGGTGCGTGTCCAGCCGGGACAGGATTCCTCGGTCCAGAATAATATATGTCTCCAGCATGAAGCACGCAGGATGTTTCCGTACTGATATATTTTTCTATTTTATTCCACGCATCTAAAGAGCCATGAGTATCACTGATTACAATAATGTTCATTTATTCCCCCTTTTTTAAAACCGGTTTTTTCGGTAGAATGTCAATAAAAAATTCAAGATTCAAAGGGTTTTTATTTTCCTGTTTCAAAGAAATTTTTATATTCTTTTTGCCTGTATCATCAAACTTTGCATTGAAAATGTACACATCTTCAATTCGAGAGATTTTATAATCAGTGATCCCTTCAACAACAAAAGATGATTCAAGACCACTGATACGATTCCCATATCTATCAAGAACACAAAATTTCACTTCAAATGTCTGTTGCTGAATCGCAACTGGATGAAACCCTAGCAATTGCAACTGCACAGGAAAAGATGGAATTACAGAAAAGCTGTTTGACCTGCCAGAATGTCCCATTCCATCGCTGATAACAATGCATGTTTCTGAAACCGCTTTTTCGAACGTGACTGTCTCCATCCATATGCCTGAAGACATGTCTTCCTGAACATATCCTGGTTTAAATGTATTATCATCAAAAATAAAACCCTTTACTCTATTACCATATTTGTCAAGGGCTTTCACTGTAATCGACACAGGTGTGCCAGCTTCAACAACCGATTTAACAGGACTGATTTCAAACCGCTCAAGAAGTCCAGATCTTACTTTCACCGAACATGATTCTCTGATGGTTGTACCAGCGATAGAAAAACTAACCCTGTTTTCTCCGGCTTTATGGAAAATGAAAGACGCTCCAATTTTTCCGCTGGCATCCGAAAAAAACTCAGGAGAGTATTCAGCTTCGTTGCTTGCAGAGGTTAATATTTTTATTCCTTCTTTTGTTAACGTATTGCCATAGGCATCTTTCAGTGTAACTATAAAGGTTGCAGGAATTCCTGCATAGACAAGAGTGGGGGGTGAAATCTCAATTGATGCGGGCTGACCCGATTCAACAGCAAATTCTAATGAACTTGACCACAATCCTTCAGGTCCACGTACTATAACAACGTTATTCTCACAGGCCTTTTTAACCCGAATCATAACATTACCGATACCTTTTTGAAGAACAACTTCAGAAGGTTCAATGGTCTGAGTGAGATCCAGTATTTTCACTTTCTCATCTTTTTCCACAACATTTCCGCCATTGTCAACGGCTTTTACAGTAATTGGCACAAATTTACCCGCCTGAATTCTTGGAGGTAGATTGATAATTTGATATGCGTCCACACGAACCAGAGGTTTTGTTTCTTGAACTTCTTCTTTCTTTTCTTCAACAGGCGGTTGTTCTTTTGGTTTTTCTATGCTTTCTGTTGAAGCAAGAGATGGTTTTTGAAAAGAAGGAAAAGTAATATTTTTTCCAATTGCAGCGTGTCCATCAGCATAAAGAACCCCATAACCACCAGTATGAGGGGTAGGAAGTTCTGGATAGAGTGACGTGATCTCAGTCATTAACCATACATTTGAAGCATCCGAGCTCTGTTTGCCTTTGACCGACTCATTCCAGAGATAATTGGTTCCGTATCTGTTAAACTCCTGACTTACTGCCGGGCAGAAAAATAACTGAGAAGTGGCACCATATTTCTTTAATAAATTGTGTACCCCGCGGGGGTCGTTAGTATCTTTAGGATAAAACACTGCTTCAGGAAAACCATCGTGATCTGCCTCGAACATTGCCAGCGCCTGGCCAATTTGTTTCAGATTGTTTATGCAAACAGAATCCTTTCCTTTCTTCACAAGTTGATAACCGCCGAGTGAAAGGGTAGAAACTATAGCAGCAACAGATGCTATTTCTACCAATGTAAATCCTTTTATCTTCATACATGTATTATAAAAATTTTTTGTCATTCGGTCAAAATGAAATTTTCGCATGAGTCAGAAAATTTGTTATAATTTATCAAAATTCAAAAACAAGGATTAACAATGAAATATCCTGATGTGTGGGGTGAAGGAGTAATTTTCGCATTTTCAGGAATTGAAGGAAAAACTGACTGGTCGCATCCATTTATTGCCACAACTGGTCCTGATTTTGGCCAATTTATTTTTGTATTCGATGAAAAAACACAATTTGGATTCAAAAATCTGAACCGAGACAAAAAAATTCGCGCATCAATTGTAAGTTCTGATATTTTTCTGACTGAGAACCCTGCCACTGCGATGATATTTGTAGAAAAAGATAAAATTATTGGAAGATATTCCTCAGATTTTGCACCATATCTTGGGAACCCGCCACAATCAAGATACGCAAACGAACCCGTTATTTCTCTTGAAAATGGAAATGTAGCTCTCTCAATTTTACCAGATAAAAAAATTTTTTCATGCGTTTTTGATTTAAAAAGCAAGGAAAGTGCGATCAGAAAAGCAAGAAAAATTTTAAGTGAGGTTTCCGTTGAAAAAGGAATAAAAAAGAAACTTGATTTTTTTAGAACACTCGATTATCCAGAATTCAATAGCGAGATTGAAGAAAAAACCTATCTCAAAGCAATTTCCATCATGAAGGTGAATTGCGAAAGTAAACAGGGAAAAATCAAGTGTCTCTGGACAACGCCTGATAGGTGGCCTCATAAACATATGTGGTTCTGGGATTCTGCATTCCATACGTTTGGAAATAAATTTATTTCCTATCAGATTGCTGAAAATACTTTGCTTGCTGTACTCGGGTGCCAGAGAAATGACGGGTTCATCTCCATCACGATGAACCCTGAAAAGGGCAGGGTCTATGAACACCTTACCCAGCCCCCTCTTTTTGCATGGGCTGCTCTGAATTTGTTCAGAGAAACAAGAAACTATGAATTTTTGAACACTGTGTATAACGGAATCTGTAAATACATCAGGTGGCTGTACACAAATCGAGATAGAGACGGTGATGGACTACTTGAATGGATTGTTGATGATAATCCACAATCAAAGTGCGGCGAATGTGGCATGGACAACTCCCCACGATTTGATGATATTTCTTCAGATGAACTCCTTGCGGCTATTGACTTAAATTGTTTTGCCATAAATGAAATGAATTGTCTTTCTCAAATAGCAAAAATCTTGAAAAAAATGGAAGAATCTCTTGTATGGAAAAACATTGCAGAAGAAAAGAAAAAACTGGTTGATAAATTTCTATGGGACGATAAAGATAACTTTTATTATGACAGGAAACAAAATGGACAGTTCGTAAGAGTTAAAACGCCAGCTTCTCTGCTTCCATTACTTGCAGAAATACCCAACATAGACAAAGCCAGAAAGATGCACAACACACTTATTGATAAAAATATTTTCTGGACAGATTTCCCCTTCCCGTCAGTTGCAAAAAATGAGAAAACTTTTTGTAAAGACATGTGGAGAGGTGGAACATGGCTCAACTACAATTTTCTGATTTACAAAGGCCTGATGAAATATGGGTTCAAGAAAACAGCCACAGGACTACTGTTAAAAACAAAAAACGCCGTCGAAAAATGGTACGGTGAAAAGGGTTCAATTTTTGAGTTTTATGACCCTGACAACAAGATTCCACCCAGAGACCTTCCGCGAAAGGACTGGCTCGGAACCAGAGGATGGACAAGAACAATAACTGATTATCAATGGAGTGCAGCCATTTATGTTGCTATTTTGCATGAATTGAAAAAGGATAAACATGGAAGTGAATGATTTTGAATTTAAAAAGAACTTTGTTGAAACTATAGAAAGGCACAAGAAACTCCAGTTCGCAAGAAAGGGTTGCCTTATCTCCACTTTTCTGCCTGAAGAGGAACACATTGCAAATTCGGTAAAAATTCCTCCACTTGAAGAAATTGATTTCAAAAAGGATGTGCTATTGCTTCCAA
>DAONMJ010000056.1:0-10844 GCA_035392545.1 bacterium | reverse complement strand
TATATCTTCCACGCGCTTATTTTTTCTCCATATCTTTCATAATACAAAACCGCTATGTACTGCCCCCCATTTGTCAAGAGCAAAATAAGGGAGAATTAGGCGACCTGGTTAAAGGTAATTGTTTTATCTCTTTTTGTTCAAATTCCACTGGTGTCATATATCCTAATGATGAATGTGGATAATCCTGGTTATATCGGTTAATCCAGTTTGTCAATTCTTCGTTGAACTCATATATACTTGTCCACTCTCTTGTCCACACCTTCCTCTTCTTTTAATGTCCGTATCACTCGTTCAGTATCCGCATTCCCTTTTGGATTGTCATAACTGGCAAATACCTGCTTGATTCCCAGAATAGATGCCTCGTTTATAAATTTCCCTGATGTCGGCTGTGACCCATTGTCACTGACCAGATGTAAAGTTCCATTTTCCCTTATACCTGTTGGAAATTGCTTCACTATTGCCAGATTTAATGCTGATAACCATTGCCTGGTGGTAGATGTTTCTCCACAATACCAACCTACTATCTTTTTCGTATACCAGTCCAGCACTATTATCACTGATATCCATCCATATGCTGTTATCATTACTTTGGTCATATCTACTGCCCAGACCTGATTAACTGCACTTGCACGTATCTTCTCAGGATACTTTTTCCTGATCGCTTTTAACTGCTTTATCTGACTAACTAATAATCTGTTTTCTTTCATAAGCCGGTATATGGGTTTCTTGTTTACTTGATACCCCTGCCGGTATTTCATATACGCCCATACTCTTCTGTATCCCCACAATGGATGCTCCCCTTTTAACTGGTTTATCTGCTCTAAAATCTGTCTGTTCCGTTCTTCTATTGACTTTGCCTTCTGCCGCTTCATTCGTACTGGCTTTTTAATTCGGTCGTCAAATCTCCAATAATAGTCTTAAGTCTGGTGTTCCCTGTCGTTCATTTCAAACACCTTTGGCCCTTTTTCAAAAAATTCATCTCGCCATCGGTAATATTGGGCCTGGGAAATTTGATACTGACTACAAATCTCACTGATTTTCCCACTCTTTATCCCTTCAAGTACTACCTCAAACTTCTGCCTGCTCTCCCATTTCCTTCGTTTCATTTCCGCCTCCCTTTTAGAGGCCTTTATTCTACCTTATTTCCATCCTTTCCTTAATAGGGAGCAGTATAAGTACCCTCACCTTAATCCTTTCCTGCAAGAAACGAGAAAAAAAGAAAACATGGGAGAGGGCAAGGTCGAAAGTGAAAAAAAAGAAGACAGAAAGGCAGGAAAATTTGGGGTAAAATATAAAACAATGAAAAAAGACAAAAAAGTAGTTCAATCACAGTTTCTGGGAGAATGGTTTCACAAACAAGGAGAACAAAATGCAGAAGCCAACAGATATTGAAAAGGCGCTACAAAGAAAATATCCTGAGCAAGTGGTGCTTGTAACAACACAAAATAAACAGGGCAAAAATAATGTCATGGCTGTGGGATGGGCGGCAATTGCTTCAAGCGAGCCAGTGATGTTTGTTCTCGGTATTGATGAGCAGGCATGCACATATCAAAACATTCTTGAAACCAAACAGTTTGTGGTAAGCTTTCCATCAGAAAAAATGGCAAAAG
This sequence comes from bacterium, assembly GCA_035392545.1. Taxonomy (GTDB): domain Bacteria; phylum Ratteibacteria; class UBA8468; order B48-G9; family DTJG01; genus DTJG01. Next base: position 9,234 of record DAONMJ010000056.1, on the reverse strand, counting down.
AGACATTATTTGTAGGAAGTGTTCACGGGTACAGCAGAGACAAAATTCAGGAATCTGGATTGAGAATTCAAAAAGCAGCCTTTGTCAATGCACCGGTGCTTGTGGATGCTGTCGCAAACTTTGAGTGTGAACTTGTTGAAATTACAAAGCCAGGTGATTGCCCGCTTGTCGTAGGAAAGGTTGTGTATGCGTGGGAAAACACAGATGAAGAATTGAAACGGCTTTATACTGTGGGGAAGAACCATAAACTTGCTGGCGTAAGACCAATTGAAACATAACAAATGTCAAAAAAAACCCTATTGACTGTTTTTCTTATGTCCCTTTCTGTTTTGATATTTGAGATATCTCTGATGCGCGTGTTTTCTGTGCTTTTGAGATACCACTTTGTTTTTCTTATTGTTTCAATGAGCATGTGCGGACTTGGTTGCGGAGGAATACTCTGGGCATTCATTCAGAAAAAACTTCAATCACATGTCAAGCCAGAAAATATGATTTTTATTCTGTCAATTCTTACCGGAATTCTGATGCCGGCGTGCATCATACTTCTTTTTAAAAGTCCTGTAAAGGATTTTCTTACCAGATACACAGTTATTTCTTTTGTTCCGTTTCTTCCGTTTTTACTTGCTGGCAGTTTTTTTTCATGCGTTTTTCAAAATTATGGCTCTTTCAGTGGTAGAATTTATTTTGCTGATCTTGCTGGCGCTGGAATTGGATGTCTGTTGGTATTGGTGTTGTTAAAAGTAGGCGGAATCAATAGTTGCTTTGGCGCAGGCGCAATATGCCTCTTTGGAGCAGTCATTGCAGTATCCGGCTCAAAATCAATAAGAAAAATGCTTCTTTCAACAATGACTCTAACAGTGCTTTTGCTTCTTATTATCATAAATCACAAAGGAAAGTATTTTGACATTCCTTATGTGTCGGCTGAAAACGGACAACTTGTAAAGCCGCTGTTTACTGCCATTGACCAATCAAACGGTTCAATTGTTTATACTGAATGGAATGCCTTTGCAAGGACAGATGTTGTTGAATTTCCTCGATTAGCAGACATCAAATACATTTACACAGATGGCGATGTTCCAACAACAATGCATCTTTTTGACGGAAAACTTTCCTCTGTCAATTATCTGAAAAACACTGTCTTTTATCTTCCCTTTGCGGACTTACAAAATCCGAAAGTTCTCTCAATCGGTCCTGGTGGAGGCATTGATATTCTCGTTTCAATTCTTGGCGGTAGCAACGATATCACTGGTGTTGAAATCAACCCTTCAATGTTTTCAATCATGGATAAGTTTGCGCAATTCAATGGTAATCTTTATAAACACCATGGTGTGAAAATTTATCTTGATGATGGAAGAAGCTTTGTGAAAAGGACAAAAGAAAGATACGATGTGATTTATCTGGCTCTGACCCAGAGCGCAACAGGACAAAACGTTGGTGGTGTTCTTACAGAAGGATACATCCACACAAAAGAAGCATTCAGGGATTACCTTGATAAACTCAATGACACCGGGATGATTGTTTTTGTTACTCAGAATGAACTTTTACTTCTTAGAGGCTTTGCGACTTTTCTCCAGATATTCAATAATGTCCATGATCCTTCTGCTTTAAAGCGCCTGATGGTCTTTATGTGCCCACAGCAGATGTTTGAAACAACACCATATCGATATGTTCTTATTGCCGGAAAAAAGAATTTTTCCAGCCAGCGACTGATAAAAACGAAAAATCTTGCTGAAAAAATGGGGCTTGTTGCTGTATTTGTGCCTGGCATGGCCGCAAAAAGCCCGTTTGACAAATTTGGCGATTTTGTTGATGTGGAGAAATTTGTGAATACAATCAATTCCATGCTTGACCAACCAGTAAATCTTAGACCTGTCTCTGATGATAGCCCATTTTTCCTTGATTTAACCTTTGGTGTGCCAAAGCAGTTTCAAATGCTTTTGCTCGTCATTGTTATTGCTTCAATCGCCTGCATGTTGAATGTGATCTTAAGAAATGCCCAGGATATTCGCAACAAAAATTTCACAATTCCCTTTTTTGTATTCTATTTTGCCATTATTGGTCTTGGATATATGCTGGTTGAGATCGCATTGATTCAGGAGTTTATTTTATTTCTGGGGCATCCCACATTTGCGGTGAGTATCGTTCTTTTTGGACTGCTTGCTTCAAGCGGAATAGGTAGTTATGTCAGCCAGTTCTGGGGAAAAAATATATTAAAAAAGGTAATGATTACAAGCATTATTATTGGTGCTACTGGATTTTTTTACCTTGTTTTTTTACAGAATATTCTTGATACATGTATTGAACATGCACGATTGCTCAGGGTCCTGATATCTTTAACTTTGATTTTGCCAGCAGGATTTCTTATGGGAATTTTATTTCCCTCTGGCATGAAAATGATTACTGACTATAGAAAAGAAAATATCATTCCCTGGTTGTGGGCTATTAATGGACTGATGTCAGTATGTGGCTCCATTATCGCCATGATGATTGCAAAAACCAATGGATTTAGTGGCGCGTTTTTGACAGGCACTTTTTCTTATATTTTAATTTTCCCTGTGTGCCTGATTTTGAATTCAATAAACTATAACTTTATGGATGGAGGAAGAAAATGAAAGTTGAAGTGATTACTGTCGGAGAAATCCTTGTTGAAATTATGAGAAAAGGTACCACGCCTTTTGATGAGCCAGGAATTTTTCTCGGACCATATCCCAGTGGAGCGCCTGCAATTTTCATCTCTGCTGTCAGCCGCATATCCTGCAAGAAAGTAAAAACAGGTATTGTCAGTGTGCTTGGCAATGACGATTTTGGAAAACTTGTTGTTCAGAGATTAAAAAAAGATGGCGTGGATACATCCTGCGTCAGAACCTGCTCAACCACAACTGGTGTTGCCTTTGTAAGGTATCTTACAGATGGAAGCAGAAAATTTATTTTTCACTCAGGAGCAGCAGGACTTATTGAACCATCTGATATCAAAAAGAGTTATTTCTCAAAAGCAAAATTTCTTCATATCACAGGTAGTTCTCTTTTCATAAGTAACTCAAGCTTTCAGGTATGTCAGAAAGCGCTTGAAATCGCAGTGGATAACAATGTCAGGGTGAGTTTTGACCCGAATATCAGAAAGGAAATGGCATCCTTCGCCAGCAGTATTAAAAAAATTAACCTCTTTTTGAAGCACACAAACATTCTTTTTACCACAGAAGAAGAAATGCACATATTGTTTGGAGACAAAAAAATCAGTTCTATTGTTGGAAAACTTATCACTGATGGCATTGAAATTGTTGTAATAAAAAAGGGTGAGAATGGTTCTGAAATTTACACAGGTGGTGGGATGATTACAATACCCGCCTTAAAGGTAAACGTTGTTGACCCAACAGGCGCAGGCGACACATATGCAGGAGCATTTATTGGGTGCCACTGTCAGGGCAAAAACATTGAGGAATGCGGAAAAATCGCAAGCGTCACAGCATCGCTAAAATGCACTCGCCAGGGACCAATGAGCATCCCTGAATATCAAGAAATACATAAATACCTTTAATTAGTCCATACCTATGGCTTTGCGAAAATCTGATATGTCAATGGTCTGTTCTGAATTCATGTCTGCCAATTTTTTCAATCGGTCTGAATACGGAGGGTTATACTGCTGGCTATTGATAACCACTGGTAGCCCTATTGCCATTCTCAAACACAGTATCACATCTGAAATATCCACTTACAATGTTCCCAGCGCATATACCTCCATCTATATCTATCAAAATTACAGAAGACGAAGGGAATGCTGGTCCTGGAGAAAAACTCCATATTATTGCGCCATTTTCAGGATAGATTGCTTTAAGCCGGCTCCCGCCTGTTGCGTAAATTGTCCCGTCTTTTCCAATGGCAACAGACGGCATATTAGTATTTTCGTATTTCTGACTCCACTTGATGGTTCCAGGGGTACCACAGAAAACACTTGAAGAAAAAACAGAGAAATAGGTTAGAAACTAGAGTTTTTGTGATATAATAAACTGGATGAAAAAATATCTCAAAACAGCGTCTATTATTTTGCTTTTTTTATTTTTGCTGTCATTCAACGATAGTGCGGCAGAAATAACATTTGTCATTGGAGAGCCAGCCGGAACAATCCATCCGCTTCTTGGCGTGAACACAGGTCCTCTGATAGAAACTCGGGAACAGAAAGTTTTTGACTCTACAGAGTGGTACCGGAAAATTGGTGTAACAGCAGTCAGAACCCACGACTTCTACGGGTATCTTGATATGTCCGCCATTTATCCAGACCAGAATGCAGACCCATATAAACCATCTTCATACAACTTTGAATCAAGCGATCGTTTCTTTCTGGCAATCCTGAAGGGCGGATTTGAACCGTATCTGCGTATTGGAGATTCATGGAGCAGCGGGCCACAGTTCCCGTCTTTGAAAAGACGATCTCCTGTAAACAAAACGAACTGGATTCGCGCTGCTGTGGAGGTGGTGCGCCATTACCGAAAACTGGCTGGGCCCAAACTGCGATACGTTGAAATATGGAATGAACCAGACCACAGAAAATTCTGGGATGCTTCTCTTAACGAATTTTGCATTCTGTTCGACGAAACCGCACGTGCGCTGAAAACAGAGTTTCCTGATCTGAAAATTGGTGGGCCGGGTTTCACTGCCGCAGCAGTCCTGTTACCCAAAGGAAAGTTTGTGGTTGAGTCCTTTCTCGACTACCTTCAAAAACATCATACCCCTGTTGATTTTATTTCCTGGCATCTATACTCAAATAACCCTGATATGTTCGCCAGCGCTGCGCGTTTCTATCGAAACCAACTTGATGCGCACGGATTCAAAACAGCAGAGAGTCATCTAACTGAATACAATACAGATGGACGTCAGATACCCCAGGAAATGACCCTTTCTGGATTAAGGATGGGTTGCGCGGGCGCATCAATCCTCACTGCTGCATGGATTGCCCTGCAGAATGAAAATGTAGAAATGGCTTTTTTTTACCGGGGTACTGACGTTGCAATGGACCAGCCGCTTTTTTTTGGCATGTTTCGCGCCAATGGCGCTCCAAAACCATCTGCGCTTGCTTTTTCGTTCTGGTCGCGCATCGCAAGCTGCACCAGCCGGCTGAAGGTGATGAAGACAGAAACACACATTTCTCCTCTCAGGGTCATTGGAGGCAGAAACAATTCTGGAGATATTCTTCTGCTGATTTCCAATCCATCAGCTGAAAAAATACCGTGGATGATATCTTTTTCTGAAAATCAACCAGTTTCCGGTATGACAGTTGAAGAGATAAGCGATTCTTATGAATCAGTCGTAAAAAGAAATGTCGCTGGAAACAAAGACTGCAGTCCTGCTTATTCTGTGCAGCTGATAACCATAAAAAACAAAAACTGATTCTAAAATCGACACCCTACTTAACTATTATGTCAATCTGTTGTTTTCGCAGTCCTTGTGATTCAGCGAAAATTTTGATGGTGCCTCTTTTCCCTGTAGAACGAATACAGACCATGCATCTACCATGAAATGCCTTTCTGAAATGAGAATGAAATGGCTCTATTGATGTTGGGTCTCCATTATCCGTAGCAACAATTTCTCCTGGACCTTCTACACTGAAACCAATGACATTGTCAGCAAATGGACATAGATTCCCCTTTTCATCTATAACATCAGCACAAATAAACACCATGTCTTCACCGTCTGGTAGCATCTGTGTTCTGTCAGGCACCAAGCCAATTGCCGCTGGTTTTCCTGCTGTATAAACAACCACTTCCTTTGCAATATTTCCATCCTTATCATAGGCAACTGCCTTCAATTGCCCTGGCTCATAAACAACATGATTCCAGACCAGACGATACCTGTTTATCAATGCCATTTCGCATTTTTCTCGTATTCCCTGAGATACTCCATTGACGAAAAGTTCAACTGTGTCCCAGCTCGAATAGCATTGGACAAAAATTGGTTTGCCCTCATAACCATGCCATGTCCAGTGAGGAACAATATGAAGGGTCTTTTTGCTTGCCCACTTGCTCTGGTAAAGATAAAACCTGTCCTTTGGAATTCCAGCAAGGTCAATAATACCAAAGTAAGAACTTCTACTTGGCCATTTTTCAAAATAAGGATTTGGTTCCCCAAGATAATCAAAGCCAGTCCAGACAAATTCTCCCATAATAAATGGATGCTCATCCTGGGCTCTGAATTCAAAGTCAGGAATCGTACCCCATGTTGGTGAACAAAAATCAAAGCTATTTACCTGAAGTGACTCTCTTTCAGTTCCTCTTTCTTCTTCCACAGGGAAATAATATTCTCCTCGACTACTGAGACAGGATGCGGTTTCACTTCCAAACATCGGTTTTTTCGGCAACAATTGATGAAGTTTTCCATAATTGTGCGGTTGATAATTCCATCCAGGAATATCTACAATTTCAGCAAGCCCGTTTCTCACTGCATCAAAAGCCATATTAAAGGCAGATGTCGTGGGCCGGCTCGGGTCTTCTTCTTTACAAATGTTATGCAGAAATTTTGCAAGCTTCGGTCCTTCCACAGGATCTTTCTGTTCTGGAATCTCATTGCCAATACTCCACATAATAACTGATGGGTGATTTCTGTCTCTCCGTATCATCGCCCTTAAATCCTTTTCTGCCCACTGATCAAAAATAATATGATAGCCATTTTGCCGTTTTGGAATTTTCCACTCATCAAACGCTTCGTCAATCACAAGAAATCCCATTTCATCGGTTAACTCAAGTAATTCAGGTGCAGGAGGATTATGACTTGTCCTTATTGCATTGCATCCCATTTCTTTCAAAAGCATCAGTTGCCTTTTCAATGCTGACTTATTTACTGCCGCACCAAGCGGCCCAAGGTCATGATGCAAACATACTCCTTGAAACTTCACGTGTTTTCCATTAAGAAAAAATCCCTTTTTAGGATGAAACTCTATTGACCTTATTCCAAATACAGTGTCGTAACAGTCAATGATTTCACTGTAAATTTTCACGATAGAACGGGCAGTATAAAGAGCCGGAGATTCAATGTCCCATAATTCTGGTGAATTGATTGTCAGTTCCTGTTGAAATTCAGATACCTTTCCTATGTCCATTTTGCTCCGTGTGGACGTTTTTTCGTTTCCTTCAGAATCCAGAATCACTGTTTCAAGTTCCGCTGGCACTATTTTCCCAGTATGGTTTTCAATAGTTGTTTTCACATTAACTTTTGCTTTTTCTTTGCTTACAAATGGCGTTGTTATGTAAGTTCCCCAGTGCGCAACATTAACAGGATTTGTAATGACAAGCCGGACATTTCTATAAATTCCTGCTCCTGGATACCATCGTGAAGCATTTGGCTTATTATCAACAAAAACAGCCAGTAAATTTTCGCCTGGATTTACAAAGTCAGTAATATCGAAGACAAAGGATGAATATCCATAGGGCCATGTGCCCACAAATTTTTCATTACAATACACGTTACTGTGGCTCATCACTCCATCAAATTCAATCCCCAATCTTTTTGTTTTAATATCTGGCGGCAAGTGAAATTTTATACGGTACCATGCCTTTCCCACATGAGGAAGCCCGCCTGTTTCACCTGTGAAATCTACCTGTTTTTTGCCTGTTTTGTCTTCAATGGTAACAACGTGTACATCATGCTCTGCACTGAAAGGACCCTTAATAGCCCAATCATGAGGAATTCTCACTGACTCCCATTCAGAATCATCAAAATTCAATTTTACTGCATCAGGAATATCCTCTTTTCTAAATTTCCAGCCGTGTTTTAAAAGTTTTACCTCTCTCATTTTTCCTCCTATTGATTGTTATTTGAGTTGTTCCCGAATTACGCAGGCAAGGTTTGCTCCATAAATCAGATGACCTGTTTCATTGGGATGAATTCCATCAACAAAATAAAAATTGTTGTTCGGCACAAGTGAAAGTCCATTTATAACATAACAACCAGTTTTTTTCGCTGCATCCTCAATGTTTTTCCTTAAATCCTGAAGAGTCCCGGCTGCCTTTTTCTGGTCTTCTTTATCTGTCCATATTGGTGTGATAACAAAAACTTTTGCTTTCTTAAAGATTGCCTTCAATTTCTCAAGGTAGGTTGATGCTGCCTGATTGATTTCCCAGTCGGATTTGTCTTTATTCCAGTCATTCACACCATATGCAACAGTGATAATATCAGGTTCAAATGGAAAATTTTCATCAAGGGATTCAGAATCAAAAACATAACCACCAACACCCTGATTGATGAAATCCATGTTCAAAATTTTCGCGCATATCACTGGATATGTGCATACAGGGCTTACAGCGTCCATTCCCTGTGTGATAGAATCTCCAAGGAATAACAATCTTTTTTCTGGTCTCTTCAAGGGCTTGCCATCTGCGCTGAAAGAAAAAATGTCAACCTCAACAGAAACAGGTAAATAAACCTTAATCAGCCTTTCTTTCTCATCAGGAAACTCTACCAGATGTAATGTCACTTTCTTCATTTCCGGTAACAAGTCCATTCTCAGTGATTTTATCACTACATTGTCAACTTCTACATCAAGACCGAGATAATTTCTCGCCCTGCCTTTTATTTCAAGTTCAATCTCAACAGTTTTTGTTGAACTTTTCACGCCGATAAAAGCGCCTGACAGACAACCCGTCCTGATCATTGTTGCCTGCCCATAGGTTCTATAATGGTCCAGTTGCCTTTCAGTAAATCTTGAATTTGTTGAAGGAAGTGTTCCAGAAATAAATTTTGCGCTAATCATTTTGCTCCTTTCTAATGTTGAAAGCTGTTTTTCAAATTTTTTTAATAATTCCCGTATTTTTCCCACACACTTAACATCAGTTTGTATCTTTCCAGAGACACTCCTGTGTAAATGCAGTTTGATGTTGAAAAAATATAACCATACCCAGGCATGCCATTTTGCAGGGCATAAAGACAGGACTCAATAACCTGTTGGTCGGTTCCTGTTTGAAGAAGCCCGCAATTCACATTTCCTATTAAGCATACTTTATCGCCATAGAGTTTTTTTACCACTTTAATATCAACTTTTGCCTGAGGGTCAAGAGAATGCAAGGCATGCGGATTCGCCTGAACCAACTGGTCAATAATGGGCATAATATTTCCATCTGTATGTTTGATAGTATAAAAACCCATATCCCTGTACCCTTTGATTAATTTTGCAAGATAGGGTGTAATAAATTCTGAAAACATTGAAGGACTTAAAAATGGTCCTGAATTCAAACAATAATCAGCGCATAA
>DAONMJ010000055.1:0-10976 GCA_035392545.1 bacterium | reverse complement strand
GGTCACCTGGAGCACCAAAGTCAAGCCGCGCTTCATTTTTCAATTGGTGAAAATATTGGTCAATTGTTCCAGCGCCATCAGACATTTCAGTGTGCCCGTGTATCATTCCCCAGTAAAGTTTATATTTTTCGTTTTCACTGCATATAATGGGATTACTAGTAAATTTTCCTCTTCCGTATCTTACCTCCAATCTATAAACACCTGGCTCTGAAAGTGCAGTTTTAAACTGAAGGCAGGTTGAGTTTTTTACCTGTGTGATTGAACCATTTAATTTTTCATTACCACAAAATACCTGTATTTTTTTATCCGGAATTTTTTTTGAAGATAGATTATGAAATTTATCCTCAGGCCTGATGAGAATAGCAAAATTTTCATCTGGCAAAACATTTGAAGGAGCATGAATTTTCATGTGATGAATGTCTCCACCAGGCATATGCACCAGGCAGGCAGAAATAATTTTCTTTTGATTTTCCTGGTTCCAGACACTTTCAGCCCTGTGGGGACCAGCAGCAGATGCCAGCTCGTCCTGATATAGAATAAAAAACTTATTCAAAATGCTTGCCTTCTGACAACGAACATTTCGCAGAAAAACGTCCAAATATTCTCCTTTTTTTATGCCAGTATCAGGAATATGTATGATAAAAGTTCCAAGATAACCTGAACATTCTGAAATCTTTAAATTTTTCTTTTTCAATCTGACGCAGACAAATCCGTCCTGTTTCTCACTTGTAATCTGAATGTTTGCAAAATCCCCTTTGTTGTTTCTTCCACCAGATATCTGAAGTTTCACTGATAAACAGGGACTGATATCCTTTGATATAAAAAATCGTAATCTTAATGTTGTTTTCTGTCCTGCAAAAATAAACGATGGACTGGCATGAGTAATTTTAACTCTGCCAGGTATTCTTATGGGTCTTCTAAAATCAGGAATATAAATATTTTTCCCTGTTTGCATTCTTCTTACTCCTGTTTGTTATTTACTGATTCACCTGTTTCTTTCACACTTTCGCGGGATTTCTTCCACAAGGGTCTTCACAGATGGGTCGGATATTCTCTGTTCAAAAGAACCGTGATATTTTCCCCTGGGCCATTGCCAGGATGTCAGAAAGTCAACATCTGGTAGACCAGCAAAAGCAAGGTAAACCTCAAATAATGTTTTATTGTCAACAGGATTTGTGGAGGCATTTAAACTTGCAACATAACACATTCCTTTTGTTTTTGCCAAAGATGCATCCTGTTCAATGTACGCAACAGGTTTGATCCCATGACGACCCATTGTGCTGTGGCAGTACTGACCAAAACACCAATCAGCGTCTGGCACATTAACCATGTAGGAAGCAGGTGCAGTAGACCCGACACGAACCTTTCCAAATACCTTTTTCAGATATGCCATGACATTTCCCAGGTCCTGCGCATTTATGACTGTGCCACGCGGCAATCCAGATGGGTCATGTGGTTCGTCCATAAAACGAATGCCCCAGATTGTACCATCCTCAATGAAGGGTTTCAATTGTTCAGCAATCGCGACAAATGGTGCTAATTCCATTTTTACTATCTCCATATTGATCCTTCCCTGGCTGTCGGCGTAAACTGAAGGTTTCACATCTCCCATTGTCACAATCATCCTGATTTTGAAACGCCGGGCTGTTTCCAGATCAACGAGCAATTTTCTTGCTCCGGCTGTTCCACGATAATAGCCAAAGGTTCCTGTCATGCCATAAGATTTCATAACATCAACTGGCACATACATTGCTCCCCAGGGAATTGCATCTGTCTTATTTTGCTGCGCCCACAATTGATTTACAGGCAATTCCGCAAGCGCAATAGAAATTCCTGTTAATACAGTTGCTAATTTACTCAGCATTCTCATTATCCACATCCGGATGTTTTCCATATGTATAAAAACATTTTCTTTTTCCGGTGTCAAAAGCAGGTTCTGCTGTTTCTGCTGTTATTTTCAATCAAGTGAAATTACCGCTGGAAACAGTTTTTTGACAGAAAGACCTGAAATGTGTATAATCTTGGCAAAATAACATCCTGGTCTGGTTCATTTTTCAAACTATTTTATCCAAACTTCAGGAGTGAAACGGAGGAAACATGAAAACTCATAAGACACCTGTTCCAGATGGAGAAACAAAGATTGAAAAAAAGTTTTATCTTGTGGATGCAAACGGGAAAACCCTTGGACGGCTCGCATCAAACATAGCCACAATTTTGCTTGGCAAGCATAAAAGTTGCTGGGTCCCATATCAGGATACAGGGGACTATGTGGTTGTCATCAATGCTGAAAAGGTGAAATTGACCGGGAAAAAAATGTTTGAAAAGGTATATTACAGACACTCAGGGTATCTTGGTGGATTAAAAAAAGAAACCTTTATGTCACTGATGCAGAAAAGCCCTGAAACAGTAATAGAACATGCCGTTAAAGGAATGTTGCCTCACAACCGCCTTGGAAGGCAACTGCTGAAAAAACTCAAGGTTTATCGTGGTTCGCAGCATCCGCACCAGGCGCAGATACCAGTAGTGCTTGACATAAAATAGGAGGTTTTATGCCAAAAATTTACATTATCGATGTAACAAACAGGGATGGAGTGCAGACAGCACGGCTTGGCCTGGCAAAACTTGAAAAGACAATTATTAATATGTACCTGAATCAGATGGGTATATTTCAGAGCGAGGCAGGGTTTCCTGTCACAAAACACGAAATCAATTATCTCAATGCAAATATCGCGCTGGTAAAAAAAGGTGTTCTTACTCCGATAAAAATTTCTGGCTGGATGAGAGCCATTGTGGACGATGTTGCTGAAGCGTTCAAAAATGTTCCAGGACTTGAACATCTTAATCTTTCAATTTCAACATCCCAGCAAATGATACTGGGCAAATTTCAGGGAAAAAGAGATTTTTCAGGGGTTATCAAGGATATGACTTCTGCTGTTGATGAAGCAAAAGCACACGGGGCGAAATCAATTGGAGTGAATGCTGAAGATGCTTCAAGAACAGACATGAACAAACTTATTGAGTTTACCCTTGCTGCGAAGGAACACGGTGCTTCAAGAATCAGATATTGCGACACACTCGGATATGATACACCCTTTACAATCTATGAACGTATTTACCAGTTAACTTCAAAAACAAAGATGCCCATTGAATTACATTGCCACAACGACCTTGGAATGGCTGTGGCATGTTCCATCGCAGGAGCAAAAGCAGCCATAGACGCAGGAGTTGACGCATACATTAACACCACAATCAACGGTATGGGAGAAAGAGCAGGAAATGCAGACCTGATTTCGGTGTTACTTGCATGCAAATATGGCGCTGGAATGGCAGGTAAGTATCAGATGGATGAAAGAATCAATCTTGCAATGTCATGGAAAATTGCACATTATGCTTCTTATGCTTTTAAGGTTCCCATTCCGATTAACCAGGTGGGCGTTGGAGCCAATGCTTTTGCCCATTCGTCAGGAATACATGTTGATGGCGCTCTAAAAGACAAAAGGAATTATGAATTGTACGATTTTGAAGAACTCGGGAGGGGTGAACCTGAAATTATTGAAACCGGACGAATGATTATTCTTGGTGAATATAGCGGCATCAAAGGACTGAGAAACATTTACGGCAAACTTGAGGTTGAATTCAAGGATGAAGAAGATGCAAGAAAAATTCTTGAACTTGCCAGATACGCAAATGTCCATACACAGAAACCATTGACTGACGATGAATTACTTTTTGTTGCAAGACATCCAGAAGAAGCGCGTCTTTTAATGACTGTAACACCATAATCTGAAAAATGGGACAAACAATAGCAGAAAAAATTCTTTCATCTCATGCAGGGAAACAGGTTTTTGCAGGCGAAATATGCCTTGCAAAGGTTGATTTCCTGATGGCGCAGGATGGAACAGCACCACTCGTGATCAAAGCATTTGAAGAACTTGAAGGAAATAAAATTTTCGATCCTGAACGGGTTTGTTTTGTTTTTGACCACAGCGCACCAAGTCCAAATATGGGGGTTTCTTCTCTCCACAAACTGATGAGAGATTTCATCCAGAAATATGGCATAAAAAAGATGGAAATAGGAGAGGGCGTATGCCATGTTCTGATGCCTGAAAAAGGATTTTTAAGGCCAGGACAACTGGTTCTTGGCGCTGACAGTCATACCCCGACCTATGGTGCATTAAATCTTGTGTCCTGTGGAGTGGGTTCCACTGACCTTGCTATCGCGATGCTAACAGGAAAACAATGGTTCAGGGTTCCTTATTCCACAAAACTTGTATATCACGGAAAATTAAAAAAAGGAGTGTTCGCCAAGGATATGGGGCTACTGATGGTAAAAACACTGACAGCGCAGGGAGCAGTGTATCAAAGCGTAGAAATCGCAGGACCTGCAATAAAAAACATGTCAATGGATGGTAGATTTACAATTGCAAATCTTGTTACAGAAGTTGGCGGAAAAAACTGCGTGATGGAATATGACAATAAAACCGAAAAATTCCTGAAGGGTTTTGTTGGTGAAAACGAAACGATAAATCCTGTATTTGCCGATCATGATGCAATTTACAGCAATATCGTTGAACTCGATGTCAGTAAACTTGTTCCACTTGTGGCGAAACCCCATACAGTTGACAATGTGAGCCCTGTGGAAGAACTTAGGGGAACAACAATAAATCAGGCATTTATAGGTACCTGTACAAATGGAAGACTGGAAGATTTAGCGATTGCTGCAAAAATTCTTGAAGGAAGAAAGGTTCATAAAGATGTGCGGACAATTGTAACGCCTGGTTCAAGAAAAATATACCTTGAGGCGATGAAGAAGGGTTATATCAAAATTTTTGTTGAAAGTGGCTGTTGCGTCACAAACCCTGGTTGTGGTCCGTGTGTTGGAACACATCAGGGAGTTCCATCAGACGGCGAAATTGTCATATCAACAGCAAACAGAAATTTTAAGGGACGCATGGGTAATCCAAATGCGTTTATCTATCTTGCCTCTCCGGCAACAGTAGCCGCCTCTGCAATAAAGGGCGAAATTTCAGACCCGAGAGAATTTTTATGATATGGACATTAATTGTTTGAGTTTACATCAGATAAAGGAACTCTTAAAAAAACGAGAGATTTCGCCTGTTGAACTTGTCAGAAAACAATTAGAAATTATTCACGATAAAAATAAAATTCTGAATGCCTTTCTCTATATCAATGATAGTTGTCTTGAACAGGCAAAGCAAAGTGAACAAAGATATATCAGTGGTGAATTCAGGGAACTTGACGGCATACCTGTAGCAATCAAGGACAATATCTGCACAATAGACCAGCCAACAACCTGCGCTTCAAGGATTCTCGAAGATTACATGAGTCCCTTTGACGCTCATGTCATTGAAAAAATCAGAAACTCAGGCGCAATTCTTGTGGGTAAAACCAATATGGATGAATTTGCATTTGGCTCATCCACAGAAAACTCTGCTTATGGCCCTGCTTTGAATCCGTATGACACAACAAGGGTTCCTGGTGGTTCAAGCGGTGGTTCTGCAGTATCTGTTGCAGCAAATATGGCATTTGGCGCGCTTGGCTCTGATACGGGTGGCTCAATCAGGCAACCCGCAAGTTTCTGCGGTGTTGTGGGTTTAAAGCCCACTTATGGTAGGGTTTCAAGGTATGGGCTGGTTGCATTTGGTTCATCCCTTGACCAGATAGGTCCTTTTGCCAGAAATGTCAGGGATGCAAGTATCATCATGAGAATGATTGCCGGACACGATGCACACGATTCAACTTCATGCACAATCCCTGTCCCTGATTATGAAAAGGAACTTGAAAAGCCTCTTGATAAGAAGAACATCCGCATAGGAATCCCTGATGAATATTTCGGGCAGGGACTTTCAAAAGAGATAAAAGATAAAATTGATGGAATTATCAAGCGTCTTGCCAGCGATGGCTTCAATGTGGAAAGAATAAGATTACCCCATACCAACTACGGGATACCTACATACTACATCATAGGAACTGCTGAAGCGAGTACAAACCTCGCAAGGTTTGATGGCGTCAAGTTTGGATATCGAAGCAAACATGCTAAAACAGTATTCGATGTGTACACAAATTCCAGGGGAGAGGGTTTTGGAAATGAAACCAAAAAACGCATCATACTTGGCACCTTTGTTCTTTCTGCGGGTTACTACGATGCATACTATCTAAAAGCGCAGAAGGTTCGTTCACTGATCATCAAGGACTTTCAACAGGCATTTCAGTCAGTAGATTTCATCATCACTCCCACCACGCCAGAGACAGCATTCAAGATTGGCGAAAAAGCCAAAAATCCACTTGCAATGTATCTGTCAGACGTTTTCACTGTGAACGCAAACCTCGCTGGTATTCCAGGATTAAATTTGCCAGTTGGCTTTTCTTCTGATAAACTTCCTTTTGGTATGCAGATACTTGCGCCTGCATTTAAGGAATCAGAACTACTTGGTTTTGCATATTACATTGAACAGAACTACACAAAGGAGTGAACGTGGAACGGGTATTTACTTTTCGCTCTTTCCTGACAGGTATCATACTTTCCATATTTATTGCGTTTTATGATCATGTTTCAGTAGATATCAACAGCGGTTCTTATCTTGCCATTGACCACATGCCAGTGGCAGCCATTACCCTGTTTTTCTTCCTTGTGTTTTTTGTTAATACGTTGCTCAAAAGAATAAAGCAAAAACTCGCTTTCGGAGCAGGAGAATTACTTCTTGTGTATTGTATGATGCTGGTCGCCTGCTCTGTGACTGAAATGGGCATTGGCAGTCAGATTCTTCCACTGATTTCTGCTCCATCATACTATGCAAATCCCCAGAATGAATGGCACAATCTCATTGTTCCACATTTGCGAAAAAGTTTGATAGTAACAGATCCTGACGCAGTCACATATTTTTTTGAAGGTCTTCCAAAAGGAATGTCTATTCCATGGGGTGCCTGGATTAAACCTCTTTCATTATGGATACCTTTTTTACTTGTTTTCTATTTCTGCACGATATGCATCGCCGTGATGATACGAAAACAGTGGATGGACAGGGAGAAACTGGTATATCCACTGACAATACTTCCCACAGAAATGGTGAAGGAACAACCTGTTCCACAGGGTAAAAGGTCATACCTGCCTGGCTTTTTCAAAAATTCCCTGATGTGGCTCGGTTTTGGCATTGCATTCATTGTAGGAACCATGGTGGCACTGCATGCGTACAATAATATGATACCTGCACCAAAACTTCAGCAATTTATTACTACATTCAGAGGAACTCAAAACATCGTATTCAGGGTAAGTTTTCCAGTCATTGGTTTTGTGTATTTAGCGAACCTTGAGGTGAGTTTTTCCTTATGGTTTTTCAGTTTGATTTTTCAGGTTATCAAGGGCGTTTTCAATATCACAGGTATCTCAAGCACAGAAAACATAGGAATTTATGGATGCTCTGGATATGCTATATTTGCCCATCTTGGAACCGGCGCAATGATGGCGATGGTAATATACAGTTTGTATATTGCCCGCAGCCATTTTAGAGACATATGGCGCTCTGCAATTGGAAAAGCCAATATCGATGATTCTGGTGAAATCCTTTCTTACAAAACTGCTTTCTGGGGATTTATTATCGGTTCAATCGTTGTGCTGGGCTGGCTGAAGTATTCAGGACTCAGTATTACGATGGGTCTTGTCTTTTATCTGTTTGCGCTGATCATTTTCCTTGTTTTGACAAGAATCGTGTGTGAGGCAGGTGTTCCAACACTTGTTGCAACAATCATATCGTCATCCGTCGTGATTTCCATGTGGGGAAGCAAGCATATGCCTGTCACAGCACTTGTGGCTCTGGGGTTGACATATGTGTACAGTGCTGATTTAAGAACATTTCCAATGGCAGCCAGCAGCATGTCATTAAAAATTATGGATAAGTTCAGTAGAGGAAAAAGATATTTCTTCTGGGCAATCATGGCAGCGATTCTGGTCAATCTCATTGCTACATTGTTTTTTATACTCAAAATTTCGTACAAGTATGGCGGAATCAACCTGAACAGCTGGTTTTTCAGAGGTGGTCCACAGGCACCATTTGACTACATTGCGGACCTGATAAAAAACCCTACTGATTCAAACAAAATCGGATGGCTGTGTCGCGGGATAGGACTGGCAGTGATGTCTGCTATTATGTTTATGCGCCAGCAATTTCTGTGGTGGCCACTTCATCCAATTGGCTTTGTGATTGGCCCTGTATGGTTGATGGACTGGTTATGGTTTTCCATATTTATTGCATGGCTGATTAAAAAAATTATTCTCAAGTATGGTGGAGCGCAGGCATACGAAAAGAGCAAATACTTTTTCCTGGGGCTACCGCTCGGATACTACACATGCGCGGGAATCTGGGTGTTCATTGATTTTATTGCAAAAAAACATGGAAACGTGGTTTTCTGGATTTGATATAAATGGCGATAATTAAAACCCAACATCTTGAAAAATTTCTGAAAGAAATTCCAAAGGTCAGGATTCTTGTTGTCGGAGATTTAATACTTGACCATTTTGTAACAGGTCAGGTAAGAAGAATTTCTCCAGAAGCGCCTGTACCGGTCGTTGAAGTAAAAAAACAAATGTATCGTTGCGGCGGTGCAGGAAATGTGTGCTTGAATATTGCAGGGCTCAAAGGACATGTTACCATTTGTGGTGTTATCGGAGACGATTCCAATGGCGCTATGCTGAAAGACATTCTTGAAACAAATAATGTTGGAACCTTTTTGCTTCCCAGAAAAAACTTTCCAACAAGCATCAAAACACGAATTATCGCGGGCTCGCAGCAAATGATACGGGTGGACAACGAACAGATTGAAAAATTGACACAGAATGAAATAGAAAAAATGCAGCATTTTTTTGAGAAAGAAATTGAAAATTTTGACGCTGTGATTATTTCTGACTATGGAAAAGGAGTTATTGTTCCCTCTCTCATTACAGTTCTGGTGAACCTGTGCCGCCGTTATAAAAAAATTATCACAGTTGATCCGAAGGTTAATCATTTTTCCTATTACAGGAATGTTGATTGCCTGACACCGAACCTTATGGAAGCAAGCGCTGGAATGCACCTGCCAGAGCCAACAACAGAGCAGGAAATAGTAAATCTTGGCAACAGAATCATGAAAAGCTTGCAATCACATACACTTGTTATTACAAGAGGCAAGGATGGAATGACAGTTTTTACTGGTTCAAAGGTTATACACCTTCCTGCAATTAGCAAGGAAGTTTTTGATGTTACTGGCGCAGGGGATACTGTTATCGCTGTGCTGACGCTTGCTCTTGCCTGCGGTTTTGATATCGTGAAAGCCGCCATGTTTGCCAATCTCGCCGCAGGAGTAGTGGTTCAAAAACTGGGTACTGCAAATGTTTCTCCAGATGAACTGAGAACAATTTTTGATGTTTATCATTCTTCTTCAATTGAGACAATCGAATGAAAGGTGTGATTGGAGTAATTCCGGCAAGATATCAATCTGAACGACTACCTGGAAAGGTTCTTCAGAAAATGGGAAATATCACAATCCTTGAAAGCGTGTATCAGCACGCAAAAAAGGCAGCAACCCTTGAAAAAGTGGTCATAGCAACAGATAGCGACATTATAGCAAAACACGCCAGCAGTTTCGGAGCAGAGGTAATTTTTACTTCTTCTCATTGCACCTGTGGCAGCGAGAGGGTGGCAGAAGTTGCTGAAAAAATACCAGGAAGGATTTTTGTCAATATCCAGGCAGACGAACCACTTGTTCCTGACGAAGCCATTGACAAACCTGTGGAAGAAATTTTGAAAGATAAGACAATTGTATGTTCAACGCCTGTAACAAGAATAAGAACCGAACAGGATCTTTATAATCCCCATATTACCAAGGTTGTTATGGATAAAAAGGGATTTGCTCTGTTTTTTTCAGGCAGTCTTATTCCATTTCCACGTTCTTATTTTAACAAAGACATCCCATTTTTTGGAAAGGTAGAGTTTTTTAAACATATCGGAGTTTATGCATTCAGAAAAAATTTTGTCCTGAAATTCAAAAAATTGTCAGAAGGTAATCTTGAAAAATTTGAGCAGCTTGAACAGTTGAGAATTCTTGAAAACGGATACAAAATTAAGGTCGTCATCATCTCAAAGGATTCAATCTCCATTGATACTACTGAGGATTTGAAAAGATTGAAGGTTGCGGGTCATGGCTAAATTGATATTTATCACAGGCGGTGTCGTATCATCTCTTGGCAAAGGAATTGCCAGCGCATCCATTGGTGCGCTTATGGAAAGCCATGGCTATAAAATTTCATTGATGAAGCTTGATCCATACATCAATGTTGACCCTGGCACCATGAGCCCATTCCAGCATGGCGAAGTATATGTCACTCCGGATGGAGCAGAAACAGACCTTGATCTTGGGCATTATGAACGATTTACAAACGCAAAAATTTCAAGATTGAACAACGTGACAAGCGGTCAGATTTACTACTCTGTGATTCAAAAAGAAAGAGAAGGAAAATATCTTGGAAAAACAATTCAGGTTGTTCCACATATCACTGATGAAATCAAAAACCGCATTATGCTATTGACGAAAAAGGTTGATATTCTGATATGTGAAATTGGTGGTACTGTTGGAGATATAGAAAGTTTGCCCTTTCTTGAAGCAATCAGACAGCTTCGTTTTGAGCATAATGTAGAAAATACTGTGTTTGTTCATTTGACCCTTGTACCTTTTATTCGTGCAGCAGGCGAACTGAAGACAAAACCAACACAACACTCTGTGGCAAATCTCAGAGAAATCGGTATTCAGCCACAGATACTTCTCTGCAGGACAGAAAAACCCATTTCTCAGGATATGAAAGAAAAAATTGCGCTGTTCTGCAATGTAAAAAAACAGGCAGTGATTGAAGCCATTGATACGCCGTACATCTATGAAATTCCCCTGACTTTTCACCGCCAGAATCTTGATAAAATCCTTCTTGAACA